>NZ_JBFAPC010000121.1:0-17547 GCF_040675535.1 Patulibacter sp. NPDC049589
GCCTCCCGTCGCGGGCGACGTGCTGGCGGCGTCCCTCGGGCTGCGCCCGGGGCCGGAGCTCGGGCGCCTCCTGCGCCGGATCGCGATCGCCCACGACGCCGGCCTGATCGGCACGGCCGCCGAGGCGACGGACCTCGCGGCGCGGCTGCACGCGGCCGGCCCGGAGACCGCCGCCGACGCCGGGTAGGGTGGATCCATGGCCCAGGATCCGGACTGCATCTTCTGCAAGATCGTCGCCGGCGAGCTGCCCTCGCTCGTCGTCGCCGAGGACGAGGACACCGTGGCGTTCCTCGACGTCAACCCCGCGACGCCCGGCCACACCGTGGTCATCCCGAAGGACCACCACCGCGACCTGTTGACGATCGACGACGAGACCCTGGCCCGGACGACCGCCGCGGCCCGGCGGGTGGCCGCCACGATCACCGAGCGCCTCGACGTCGTCGGCGTGAATCTCCTGAACAACTGCGGCGCCGGCGCCTGGCAGACGGTCTTCCACTTCCACGTGCACGTCGTCCCGCGCTACGCGGAGGACCCGCTCCGCCTCCCCTGGATCCCGGCCCCGGGCGACCGCGACGAGATCACCGCGACCCACGCGGCGCTGACGGCCTGACGGCCGGGGCCGCCGGCCCCGGGGCACCGCGGGGCCCATGGCGGCCGGCGCGATCCCGGTACCACCCCGCCCCGCGGTCGCCGGATTGCAGCCCCCACGGGTCGCCGGCGATCGGGCATGATCCGGCGCGAGGCCGTCCCCCGGACGGTCCCGTGGCGCCCGCGGCGAACGTCGTGCGACGACCCCGTCGCGCGCGGCCTCCGCGCTCCGCCGCCGGCCGACCGGGCCGCCGGGATGCCCCCGGAGCTCCGCCCAGCCGCAACTTCCAGCCCTCCGGAGGGTTTTCGATCACCATGAGCAGTCGTCGTACCGTCGTCTCCCTCGGCCTCGCGGTCACCGCCCTGGCGGTGGTCCCGGCCGGTGCGTCAGCGGCCAAGATCACCGAGGTCGGCGCCGTGACCGACGGCCGCCCGCCCCGGTGCCCGGACGCCTGCTCGGTCGTGACCCGCACCACCGCGCTGCCGACGAGCGTCGACGGCAACCGCAACGTCTACGTCGTCCCGGCCAACGGCCGTATCGTGGCCTGGAGCATCAACCTCGGCGCGCCGTCGGACACGGACCGCAAGGCCCTCGAGAAGCAGCTCGGCCGGGCGAGCGCCGGCCTCGTGATCCTGCGCCGCGGCAAGAGCGTCTCCTCGTCCGTCGTCGCCGGCTCGTCGATCAAGAAGCTCGACCCGTACTTCGGCAGCGAGGCGACGTTCGCCCTGCCGACGTCGCTCGCCGTCAAGAAGGGCGACGTCATCGGCCTCAGCGTCCCGTCGTGGGCACCGACGCTCGTGCAGGGCTACGGCACGAACACCTCGTGGCGCGCGAGCCGTCCGACGGGCCGCTGCGGCGGCACGACGGACGAGCGCAAGAAGGACTACTACGTCGACACGACGCTCTCGATCGGCAAGACCGGGACGTTCAACTGCCTCTACAAGGCCGAGCGCATGGCCTACACGGCCACGCTCGTGCCGACGCCCGCCGTCACGAGCAAGACCGCGAAGTAGGACGGGAGAGGGGCCGCGGCGTCCCGACGGGCGCCGGCCGGCCCGCGGACGTCCCACGGGAGCCCGCTCGCCGAGGTTCCCGCGGCCCTGTTGCAGCGCTTCCGGCCGTCCTGGCGCCGGGGCCGGAAGGCCCCCGGGCCACCGGCGACGGGTCGTCAGCGGCAGACGCCGGGGTTCGTGTCGCAGAACTCGCCGAACTCGCTCGGCGTCGCCCCGCCGCCGTCGCCCGACCCGGTGCTGGGCGTCGTCGACGTGCTCGTCGACCCGGACCCGGACGTCGAGGTGCCCGCGCCGCCGCCGCTCGGCGTCGCGGTGCCGCCCGTGCCGCCGCTGCCGGCGGCCGCGCCGGAGTCCGTCGACGTCGTGTCGGAGCTGCCGGAGGACGCGTCGGAGTCGGAGTCCGTCGACGTCGTGTCCGAGGAGCTCGACGGGTCGGCGTCGCCGTCGGAGGGGTCCGACGCGGGCGTGGGCCCGGTCGTGCCGGTCGTGGTCGTCGGCAGGTCGCTGACGTTCGACGCCTGGTCGCCCGCGCCGGGCGCGAGGCCCTCGCCGGTGGGCGAGGAGAGCGCGGGGGAGGTCTTCGGCTTGATGTCGGTGGCCAGCTCGCTGCTGCCGCAGGCGGTCAGGCCGGCCGCGCTCGCGCACAGGGCACCCACGAGGAGCAGCCGGCGGAGCGGGGCGATGTCCATGTCGGTCCGGTTCGCGGCCCGGGACCCGGGAATCAGGCCGTGGTCGACTCGACCGGGGACATGCGACGGCCACACGTGGGGCAGTCGTTCAGGTCGTGCTGGGCCATCTGGCCGCAGTGCGGGCAGTGGCGCAGGTTCTCGATCGACCAGGGGAGGTTCGACGCGCTCGGCGCGAGCGGCACGAGCTTGCCGACGACGTCGAGCGTCTCGCCGGTCTCGCGGTCCCGGTAGGTGTGCCCGGGCTGGGCCTCGATGATGACTTCGCGGCCCGTGGAGGGCGCGCGGAACCGGTAGCGCTGACGTGCGGCCATGCGCGAAATCTACCTGCTCTGGAGGGGGCCGGGCGTCAGGCCGCGACGGTGGGCCGCTCGGCGGCCTCGCGGAGGTCGCGCAGACGGCCGATGTGACGGCCGATCCGGTACTGCGACGGGGCGACGCCGTGGTGGCGGCGGAAGGCCTTCGCGAACTGCGCCGGCTGGCGGTAGCCGACCGATCGGGCGGCCTCGCGGACGGACACGGGGCCACGCGCGAGCATCTCGGCGGCCTCCTCCATCCGGATCTCGATCAGCGCGGAGCGGAAGCTCGTGCCGCCGATGTCGTGGAACGCCCGCTGGAGCTGGCGGCACGAGCACGCGACGCGATCGGCGAGCTCGGCGACCGTGAGGTCGGAGGCGTACTCCTCGCGCAGGACGGAGACGGCCTCCTCATACAGGGCCGTACGGATGAAGATCGTGTCGGGACGCCGCATGTCACTGGGGGTACGGCACAGCTCGGTCCAGGGATCACTCGATCGTGCAACTCGTGCATCGACCTGCGTCGACGGGTGGGGTACACTCGACGTGCTTGTGCAGATCTGCACGAGCACACGTGATGATCTGCACACGATCCGGGAGAGTTGGGACATGCTGGTACGAGACGCGATGAGCCCGCTGGTCGTCGAGGTCGGGCCGGGCCACACCCTCCGGCAGGCCGCGCGACTGATGGCGGACCGCAACGTCGGGGCGGCGATCGTCATGGATCCCGACGGCGCGGGGCCGGGCATCTTGACCGAGCGGGACGTCTTGCGGGCGGTCGCGGCGGGGGAGGACCCGGCCGACGTCCGGGTGTCCTCGCACGTGACGACGTCGGTGGTCTACGCCGAGCCCACGTGGTCGCTCGACGACGCGGCGGCGGCGATGGTCGACGGGGGCTTCCGGCACCTCGTGGTGATGCAGGGCCCGGACGTCGTGGGGGTCCTGTCGGTGCGCGACATCGCCCGCTCGTGGGCCGGGGAGCGTGGCCTGCTCGACGCGCGGCGCAACGCCGGCGGAGCCGTCGACCACGGGGTGGTCGGCATCGCGTGAGCTCGCGCCCCTGCTGCGGGGCGCGCACGCAGCGTCGCCCCGGATGCGGGCGCGGGCGCGGCGGCGGCGCGGAATTCCGATGGAGCGGCCGCCTCGAGTGGCCGCGGCGCCGTCTAGGGCCGGCGCGCGTCCTGCCGGGGGCGACGGCCCTCGGCGTCGCGGCGGCTCTTGGCCGCGTCGTCGGACGCCTCGCGGCGCGTGGCGCGCAGGCTCTCCCGCAACTCGTGCGGGTCGGCCGGGGACACCTTGGGGAAGCTGTACGTGTGCTGATCCATGGTCTACCTCCTAGGAACACCGCAGACGGCGTTTGGTTCCGCCGAAGTGCAGGAATTCCGGGTGATCCTCGTCACCGGGGTCTCCGGGGCGGTGATCGGCGACGCGGACGCCGGGCGTCCGGTCCCGGAGGACGGGCCGCTGCGGGCGGACGCGGCGGCTCCGGGGAGCTTCGGCGCCCGGAGCCGGATCCCTGCGCCGGGGCGGCGCTCCCGGAGGAGCGCCGCCGCCCCGTCCCTAGACGGTGGCGACGTCGTCGGCGAGGACGGGGACGTCGCGGAGGTAGCGCTCGGCGTCCAGGGCGGCCTTGCAGCCGGAGCCCGCGGCCGTGATGGCCTGGCGGTAGGACGGGTCCACGAGGTCGCCGGCGGCGAAGACGCCCGGCTTGGACGTCTCGGTCGTGACGCCCTCCACGACGACGTAGCCCTCGTCGTCGGTGGTCAGCTGCCCCTCGACGAGCTCGCTCTGCGGGTCGTGGCCGACGGCGATGAACGCGCCGGTGATCTCCATCGTCTCCGTCTCGCCCGAGACGGTGTTCTTCAGGACGACCGTCGACAGCGGCTTCAGGCCGTCGCCGGGGGCGGCCTCGAAGCGCTCGACCTCGAACGGCGTCTTGAAGTGGATGTTCTCCACCGCGCGCGCCCGCTCGACCATGATCGCCGACGCCCGGAACTCGTCGCGGCGGTGCACGATCGTCACGGAGCGCCCGAACTTCGCGAGGAAGATGGCCTCCTCCATCGCGGAGTCCCCGCCGCCGACGATCAGCGTGTCGTGGTCCTTGAAGAACGCCGCGTCGCACGTGGCGCAGTACGAGACGCCTCGGCCGGAGAGCTCGTCCTCGCCCGGGACGCCGAGCTTGCGGTGCTCGGCACCGGTGGAGACGATCACCGCCCGCGTCCGGTACTCGGTGTCGTCGACCCAGACGGAGTGCAGGCCGCCCGGCTCGTTCGAGAGCTCGACCTTCGTGACCTGCTCGGTCTTCAGGCGCGCACCGAACCGCTCGGCCTGGTCGCGCAGGTCCTGCATCATGTCCGGGCCGAGGATCCCCTTCGGGTAGCCCGGGAAGTTCTCGACGTCGGTCGTCTGCTGGAGCAGGCCGCCCCAGTTCCAGCCCTCGATGACGAGGGGCTGAAGCTCCGCACGCGCGGTGTAGAGCGCGGCGGTGTAGCCGGCGGGGCCGCTGCCGATGATGATGACGTTCTCGGGATCCGGCATCGATTGGTTCCTTCTCGATCGTCGGGCGGGCGCGGTCGCGCACCGCCCTGTTCCTACACTTTACAAAATGAAGTGCCTGGGCGCCAGGGGGTGTCCCGGCGCGGTGGCGACGTCCTCAAAGGTACGTGGCCGCGAGGCGTCCGGTCCCCGGCGGGTCTGCCGGACCGCCCCGCGGGATGGCGGCGGGCGGGCTGGGGCGGCGTCCTCAGGCGGCCCGCGCGCGGCCGGCCCAGCGGGCGATCGCGTCGCCCGCGCTCCGCAGCGGACCCGCGGCCCGCGGGGTCGCCCGGCGGACGCCCTCGGCCAGCGAGCCGCCGGCGACGAGGTCGGTGACGTAGTGCTCGCCGAGGTAGATCAGCGCGAAGCCGAGCGTGGAGGCGTAGGCCCAGCCGATGGCCCCAGCGATCGGGCCCGTGTCGCGCAGGACCTGGGCCGACGCGACGGACGTGCCGAAGTGCAGGGAGGGCATCGCCGCCAGGGGGTTGCCGCCGAGCGCGTCGTAGAGCTGCGGCCAGCGGTCGCCGAAGAGCTCCTCGCCGTACTCGCGCATGAGCCGGCGCAGCGGCCGGCCGTCCGGGCCGAAGTCGATCCGGCCGGCCTCGGCCGCGAACCACGGCGGGGCGGTCGGGACGGCCCAGTAGACGACGGCGCCGAGGTCGAAGGTCGCGTAGATCCGGGCCGCCGCGCGCGGGAACTGCTCCGGGTGCCGGAACATCACGTACAGCGCGGTGGAGTGGGGGACCGCGAACCACACCCAGTGGCTCCAGCAGAGGACCTTCTCCCACCACTGGAACTCGCCGTCCCGGTGCAGGGCCTGCTGCAGGCGCACCGTCGGGATGCGGCCGGCGCCGAGGACGGTGTCGGTGCGGACGGGGTAGTCCACGCGCACGCGCCCGCGCAAGCGCTCCGGATCGTCCGCCGGCATCTCGTACGCGGCGAAGTAGGCCCACATCTGCAGCGTGCAGACGACGGCGTCGCGCGCCCTGGAGCGCGGGGCCAGGAACGTCACCGCCACGGGAGCCGACGCCGCGGTCGCGAGCACCACCGCGGGCTTCAGGCGCAGGCGCCGGCGGGCGAGTGGGGCGGCCACGCCGAGGCCGACCGCGGCCCATGCTGCCGCGCGGATGACTTTCCGTGACGTCACGAGGGCGGGAGCCTAGCGGGGGACCGCGATGCACCGGCGGCCGCCTCCGTGCCGCACGCCCGGCCGGTTGGCCAGCCAGCCAGACGACGCTCGACGGTGTGTCATCCTGGCGCGCATGAGCGCGTTTCAGACGGTGCACGAGTACGAGACGGTCAATCTCCTCCGCGACGGCGCGGCGGCGATCGTCGAGATGAACCGGCCGCAGGTCCTGAACGCGTGGGACGCCCAGGTCGGCGTCGACCTCGTGGCCGCGCTGCGGGCCTGCTCGGACTCGGACGTCCGGGCCGTGCTGGTCACCGGCGCGGGCCGCGGATTCTCGGCCGGCGCGGACCTCGGGTCCGTCACGGGGGAGGGCATGCCCACGCGCCCGTCGGGCCGCCCGGACCTCGAGGCCGTGCTGCACAACCGGTACCACCCGATCATGCGCGAAGTGCGCCGGCTCGCCAAGCCGGTCCTCGCGGGCGTCGACGGCACGGCGGCCGGCATCGGGATGTCCTTCGCGCTCGCGTGCGACCTCGTGACGGTCAGCGAGCGGGCGAAGCTCAACCACGCGTTCACGAAGATCGGCCTCGGCCCCGATGGCGGGGCGTCGATCTTCCTCGTCGCCCGTGTCGGCTGGACGCGCGCGTCGGAGATCATGTTCGAGGGCCGGGCCGTCGGCGCGGAGGAGGCACTGGCCATCGGCCTCGTCAACCGCGTCCGGCCGACCGAGGGCTTCCGCGAGGCGATCGAGGAGCAGGTCCGCGAGCTCGCGGCCGGGCCGACCGCCGCCCACGCGGCGATCAAGCGCGCGCTCAACGCGCAGGTCGTCCGGAACCTCGAGGAGGTGCTCGAGATCGAGGCCCGCGAGCAGGGCCTCCTGGGCGACTCCGAGGACTTCGCCGGAGCCGTCGCAGCGTTCATGAAGAAGGAGCAGCCGACCTACGTCGGCCGCTGACGGCGCGCTCCCGCTCCCGATGCCACGCCCGGAAAGCCCGTTGCCACGGGGGTTCCCGCCCCTCGACCCGAGGGTGGTTCCTTCCCGTGCACTCCGTCACTAGAATCGAGCGCGCTTTGCGACGCTTGAACCGGATCCCTCACCTCACAAGGGCTTCCTGGCGCACTGCGACGTCGGCGATCGCCCTCGCGATCGGCCTGACGCTCGTCACCGCCGGACCAGCCTCAGCCTCGTTCTGGGCGCCGCAACACGGCGGCTCTCCGAACGCGGATCGCATCCACACGCTCTACGCCGTGGTCTTCGGCGTCGGCGTCGTGATCTTCATCGCGGTCTTCGGCGCCCTCGTCTACGCCATGGTCAAGTTCCGCGCTCGGCCGGGTGCCGTCGCCGAGCAGCTCCACGGCAACACGCGACTGGAGATCGGCTGGACGGCCGGCGCCGCCGCGATCGTCCTGGTGCTCGGCATCGTCACGTTCCTGATGCTCCCGGGCATCCGGAACCCCGACAACTCGGACAAGGACGGCTTCGACGTCTCGCAGTACCAGACGGCGAAGGACAAGGATCTCCTGCCGCCCAACGGTCAGTCGCTGAACATCGACGTCAACGGGCAGCAGTACGCCTGGCGCTTCACGTACCCGGACAAGGACGCGGACCGCCAGAACAACGTGCAGTCGTACGAGGAGATGGTCGTCCCCACCGGGACCACCGTCACGCTCGACATCCGCAGCTCCGACGTCGGCCACGCCTGGTGGATCCCGCAGCTCGGCGGCAAGGCCGACGCGCTCCCGGGCTACACGAACCACACGTGGTTCAAGGTGCCGGCCAAGGCCCTGCGCAACGACGACGAGCGCGAGAACGGCCGCGTCTTCAAGGGCAACTGCGCCGAGCTCTGCGGCCGCAACCACGCGAACATGACCGCCCAGGTCCGCGCGGTCACGCCCGCCAAGTTCCAGGAGTGGCTCGACCGGCAGTCCGCCGACCTCGTCGCCGCGCACGAGGCGGCCGTGAAGTTCCGCCAGGAGCAGCAGCAGTCCGACAAGGCGGAGGCCGCGGCCGCCGCCGCGGTCGATTCCGACACCACGAGCGCCGATCCGTCGGCGCCCAGCACCGACAGCGCCGCGCCCGCCGGCGCCGAGCGCTAGCCGTCCGGTAACGAGGAAGACTTCCCATGGCCACCGTCACCGCCACGCCGATCCCTCAGGTCGTCGCCCACTCCGTCGAGAAGCCCGTCAAGGGCTGGGTCGACTGGGTCACCACCACCGATCACAAGAAGATCGGGATCATGTACCTGGTCCTCACCTTCGCCTTCTTCGGCGTCGGTGGGGTCGAGGCCCTCCTCATCCGTCTGCAGCTGGCGGTCCCGGACAACACGCTCCTGGACTTCAAGACGTACAACCAGCTGATCACGATGCACGGGACGACGATGATCTTCCTGTTCGTCGTCCCGGTGATGGCGGGCTTCGGCAACTACTTCGTGCCGCTCATGATCGGCGCGAGGGACATGGCGTTCCCGAAGCTGAACGCCCTCTCGTTCTGGATGCTGGCCGCCGGCGGCCTCGTCTTCTACGCCTCGGTGTTCTTCAACCCGCCGGAGTGCGGCTGGACGTGTTACGTCCCGTTGGCATCGAAGGACTACCTGCCCAACGGCGGCGTGGACGCCTGGATCTTCCTCGTCCACCTGACGGGCATCGGCTCGCTCGTCGGCTCGGTCAACTTCTACGTCACGATCGCCAACCTGCGCGCCCCGGGCATGACCTGGAGCCGCCTGCCGCTGTTCTGCTGGACGATCCTGACGTACTCCGTCCTGCTGATCCTCGCGCTCCCGGCGATCGCCGCGGCCGTGACGCTGCTGCTGACGGACCGCCACTTCGGCACCAACTTCTACGACCCGGCGGAGGGCGGATCCCCGCTCCTCTGGCAGCACCTCTTCTGGTTCTTCGGACACCCAGAGGTCTACATCATGGTGCTGCCGGGCTTCGGCATCATCTCGGAGGTCCTACCGGTGTTCGCCCGGAAGCCGATCTTCGGCTACAAGGCGATCGCGGCCTCGACCCTCACCATCGCCTTCCTGGGCCTGATGGTGTGGGCGCACCACATGTTCACCACGCCGAGCCCGAGCGTCGTGCTCGTGTTCTTCATGGTGAGCTCGATGCTGATCTCGATCCCGACGGGCATCAAGATCTTCAGCTGGATCGGCACGCTGTGGCGGGGGACGATCATCTTCGCGACGCCGCTGCTGTTCGCCGTCGGCTTCCTCGGCACGTTCCTCATCGGCGGCGTGACGGGCGTCATCCTGGCGATCTACCCGGTGGACTGGCAGCTGCACGACACGTACTTCGTGGTCGCGCACTTCCACTACGTCCTGATGGGCGGCGCCGTGTTCGCGGTCTTCTCGGGCCTCTACTACTGGTACCCGAAGATGACCGGCCGGATGATGGACGAGAAGCTCGGCAAGATCAGCTTCTGGACCATGCTCGTCGGGTTCCACACGACGTTCCTCGTGCAGCACTCGATCGGCATGGACGGCATGCCGCGACGGATCCCGGAGTACGCCGACATCGGCAACCTCGCGATCTACAACCTGATCTCGACGATCGGCGCGTTCATCCTGGGCGTCGGCATCCTGATCACCGCGATCAACGCGCTCCGCAGCCTCAAGCACGGCGCCGTCTCGGGTCCCGACCCGTGGAAGGCCAACACGCTCGAGTGGTTCACGTCGTCGCCGCCGCCGCAGAACAACTTCGACTCCGTGCCGCGCGTCCGCTCGGTGGAGCCGATGAAGGACATCCGCGCCGAGATCGAGCGCCGCAACAACGAGACGAAGCCGGTCTCCGCGTGACCCACGCTCCCCACAGCCGCAGCGGAGGGAGGTGACCCGCATGTCCACCACCGTCTCCGCACCGTCGAAGAGGTCCACGACACCGACGCCGGTCGCCTCCACCACGCGCGAGCTCGTGTCGGACCTCGTCGCGCTGACGAAGCCGAAGGTGCAGGTCCTCCTGCTCCTGACGACGATCACCGCGATGTACGCCGCCGGCAGCCCGTCCCCGTGGCTCGTGCTCTGGACCGTCGTCGGGGGCTCGCTCGCCTCCGGCGGCGCCAGCGCCGTCAACCACTGGTACGACCGCGACATCGACCAGCTGATGGAGCGGACGCAGGACCGTCCGATCCCATCCGGTCGGATGGAGCCGCACGTCGCCCTCTGGGTCGGCCTGTGGCTGACGATCGCGTCGTTCTTCCTCCTCGCGCTGGCGGCGAACATCACGGCCGCGCTCCTGGCCCTGGCCGGGTTCGTCTGGTACGTCGGCGTCTACACGATGTGGCTCAAGCGCCGGACGACGAACAACATCGTCATCGGCGGGCTGGCCGGGGCGTTCCCGCCCATGGTCGGCTGGGCCGCGGTCACCGGCGGCTTCGCCGTCGACTCGCTGTATCCCTTCGCCATCGTCTTCGCGTGGACGGCGCCGCACTTCTGGGCGCTCTCGATGCTGATCAAGGACGACTACGCGGCCGCGAGCATCCCGATGCTCCCGGTCGTCAAGGGCGACGCCTACACGTTCAAGGCGATCGTCATCTGGTCCGCGATCACCGTCCTCGTGTCCGTCGTCCCGGTCATCACCGGCGCCTTCGGCACGATCTACCTCGCCATCGCGCTGCTGCTCGGCGCGGAGCTCATGCGCCAGTCGTTCGTGCTGCTGCGCAAGGGCACCCGCGCCGCCGCGCTGTCCCTCCACCTCTACGCGTTGATCTACCTGACGGTGCTGTTCGCCGGCATGGTCCTCGACGCCAAGATCTGACCCCGGAAGAAGCACCCTCACATGGATCGCAACCTCGCCAAGCGCAACCTGCGCGATGCGATGATCGCCGGCATCGTCATCCTCGTGATGTTCCTGCTGACGTTCGTCGCCGCCGTGATCTACGTCTCCTAGGAGCACCATGAGCGAGCTCGAGAAGCCCGTCCCGCCCGCCGGCGACGAGATCCACCTCCCCGGGAACAGCGCGCAGCCGCTGGTCCTCACGGTCGGCGTGACCATCGCGCTGGTCGGCATCACGACCAGCCACTGGATCCTCGCGGTCGGACTCATCATCACCGTGGGCACCCTCGTGGCCTGGGTCCGCGACGCGATCCGCGAGACCAACGCGCTCCCGCTGCACCACGACGACCACTAGATGGGTGATTCCACGGAGATCGTGGATGTGGGGTGCGTTCCGGGCGGTGTCCTGGCGTCGGACGGTGCCGAGAGCCAGACTGGAAGTCTGACGGAGGTGCCGGGTGGCGTCAGGTGCCGTCCGGGACGTGCACCACGCCGCGAGATCGTGGAATCCATCATCTAGTCGCCGGCCCGTCGCGCCGCCGGTCGCCGCCCCGACGCCGGGGTTCGGCCGGCGCCCGGTGCGGCGGGACTGAGCCGGCTTGGCCGGCCCCACGGGCGCGCTCTGGGCGCCCGCCGGCCCTCAGGCCGCCGACGGCCCCGCGCTGCGGACCCGCCGCGCGCGGCGACCGCGGCGCGCGAGCGTCAGCAACTCCTCCAGCGAGGACCCCAGGCCCGCGGCGACGACGTCGATGTCGGCGAGCTTGTCGAGGTCCCCGAGGAGCCCGAACTCCACGATCCCGGTGTAGGACATCACCGCGATCGCGAGCGCCCGGTCGCCCGAGAGGAACGGGATCGGCACGGCCGTCTCCAGCCGCCGGCCGAGCAGGAACATGTCGTCCTGCGGCCCCGGCACGTTGCCGACGAGCAGGTTGAACCGCCGCTCGTCCATCTGCAGCCGCGAGACCTGCGCGAGGACGCTCGGCTGCGCGAACTCCTCGGCGTCCGGGGTGGTCAGGCGGTCCGCCGTCAGCACCCGGTGGGTGGCGATGGTCTCGGACATCGCGCGCCGGATCCGCTCGAGGCGGACCAGCGGATCGGGCTCGCCGATCGGCAGCGGCGCGACGAGCAGCGTGATCGGCCGGGACTCCCGGCGGCGCGCCTGCACCGCCACCGGGACCGCGGCGCGCAGCTCGACGCCGACCGTCTGGAGCCCGCGCTCGGTCATCCAGTGGCGGATGCCGCCGGCGACCATCGCGAGCACCACGTCGTTGACCGTGCCGCCGAAGGTGTCCTTGACGCGCTTGAGGTCGGAGACCGGCACGGTCGCGCGCGACAGGCGGCGGTGGGGGCCGATCGGCACGTTCAGCGGGGAGGGCGGCGCGGGGTTCAGCCGCAGCGACAGCCGGCCCCCGAGCCCGGCGGCGCCGGCGGCGGCCGAGGCCAGGGCCTCCGCGGGGCGGGAGACGGCGCCGGCGAGCCGCAGCGGGCGGGACGCGACGGTGCGTCCCGCGTCGCGAACGGCGGAAGCGACGAGCTGGGCCGAGGTCGGCAGCGGCGGGGCCAGCCAGCGGCCGGGTCGGGTGCTGCGGGCGACCGGCGCGGGCTCCCGCTCGGGGTCCAGCAGCGCCGTCAGGAGGTCGACGGAGACGACGCCGTCGACCAGCGCCTGGTGCGACTTCGAGACGACCGCGAAGCGGCCGTCCTCCAGCCCCTCCACGACCCAGAGCTCCCACAGCGGCCGGCGGCGGTCCAGCCGCTGCGAGTAGAGACGGGCGACGGCGGTCCGGAGCTCGCGCTCGTCCCCGGGGCTGGGCAGCGCCGCGTGGCGGACGTGGAACTCGATGTTGAAGTTCGGGTCGACGGCCCAGTGGGGGCGGCCGATGCCCAGCGGTGGCCGCACGAGCGTCGTCCGGTAGCGCGGGACCCGCTCCAGGCGGTGGAGGACGTGCGCGCGGAGCTCGCCGATCGACGGCGGGGGTCCCTGGAAGAGGGAGACGGCGCCGACGTGCATGTGCGCCGACGCGGCGCGTTCCTCGCGCAGCAGCGAGACGTCGGCGGCGGTCAGCTCGGTGAGGTGTGTCGGCGGCATCGGTGGGAGACGCGGGGTGAGCCGGGCGTGGCGCCGACTGTACCCCACGTCTGAGCGGCTCCGGCCCCGTCGGACCCCGAGCGCGGCGCCCTCCCGCTCGACCCCGGGCCGGCGGCGGTGGGCGGCGGCGCGGCCCCTAGACTCGCCGGATGGCTCCCCGAACCTCCCCCTCGTCGTGCGGCTGCTCCTGATCGGCGGCGGCGAGCGCGGGCTCGCCCTGACGCGGCTGCTGGCGGCCGACGGCCACGCCGTCCGCGTGGTGACCCGCGACCCCGGTCGGCACGCGGCGATCGCTGCGGCCGGCGGCGAGGCCTTCGACGGCGACCCCGACCGGATCGGCACGCTGCGCTACGCGCTCGACAACGTGACGGTGCTGGTGTGGGCGCTGGGCACCGCCACCGGCGAGCCCCTCCGGGTCCACGCGCTGCACGGGACGCGCCTGGAGATGCTGCTGGAACGGACGATCGACACGACCGTGCGCGGCGTCCTCTACGAGTGCAACGGGACGCTGCCGGTCGAGCTCCTGAGCCAGGGCGCCCGGACGGTCGAGAAGATGTGCCGCCACAACGAGATCCCGTGGGGCCTGCTGCACCACGAGACCGACGACGTCGACGGCTGGGCGGCGTCCGCGGCCGACGCGATCGACCGGATCCTCGCCCGCGACCGCGGCTGAGGCCGGCGCGCGCCCTGGCGACGGGCCCACGACGGGATCCGGCGGCCGCGGCGTTCCAGGGCCGGCGCGGAGCGTCGGCCCGTGGGCTCAGCGGACGGCACCCTGCCCGGCGGCGCCGACGAGGTCCGGCGGGAGCCGCTCGAGCAGCTCGGTCAGCATGCGCCCGGTGGCGCCCCACACGACGTGGTCGCCGACCACGTAGGCGTCCGTCGTGAAGGGGACGCCGCGGCGGACCAGCCGGCGGCGCTCGTAGCCGTCGCGCAGCGCGCCGAGCTCGAGCTCGAGGACGACGTCGACCTCGCGCGGCGAGAGCTGCCACTCGCCGGGATGGTCGACCCAGCCGACGACGGGGTAGACGGCGAAGCCCGTGACGAACGTGCCCACGGGGGAGAGGGCGCCGAGCACCTCGACGTTGCCCTGGGGGAGCCCGACCTCCTCCTCGGCCTCGCGCAGCGCGGTCGCCGTGGGGGTGGGGTCCCCGGGGTCGGAGCGGCCGCCCGGGAACGAGATCTCGCCGGCGTGGCGCCGCATGTCGCTGCGGCGCCGCGTCAGCACGACGTGGAGGCGCCCGTCGAGTTCGACGAGCGGGACGAGGACGGCCGCCCGCGTGGACCCGTGGGCGGCGAGCTCGGCCGCCTGCTCCGTCGGGAGCAGCGCGGCGCGGATGCGCTCCCGCGCGTCAGGCGACGTGGGCCACCCGCTCGACGCGCTCGTCGAACATGACCTCGCCGTCGAGCACGCGGTGCACCGGGCACTTGGTCGCGATGACGCGCAGCCGGTCGAGCTGGTCGTCCTCGATCGTGCCGTCGACGCGCATGATCAGCTCGAAGCGCGTGGGACAGCCGCGCTCGGGGGCGGGCTTGTAGTTGCACTCCACCTCGATGTCGCCGATGTCCCAGCCCTTGCGGTCGGCGTACATCTGCAGGGTGATCGCCGTGCACGAGGCCAGGCTGGCGGCCATGAGCTCCTGCGGGGTCGGGCCGGAGTCCTCACCACCCATCTCCACCGGCTCGTCGACGGTGGTGGTGTGGTGCCGCATCCGCACGGTGTGGCGGAGATGATCGTCGCGGTTCGCGCGAGCGTTGACCTGCATCGTTGTTCCCTCATGAGTCCGGGATCGAGGCCGAGGTTCCAGTATGCCACCGCGGAGCGCCGGTCCGGACGCGCGGACGAACGCCTATACTCGCCCGGCAGGGACGGGGCGTGGCGCAGCCTGGTAGCGCACCGACTTTGGGTGTCGGGGGTCCCCGGTTCGAATCCGGGCGCCCCGATCGCGAGATGGACTGCGGAGGGACGGGACGGGCAGGGCCCGACACCCGACTCCGTGCCCGGCGGCCCCCGACGAGCGCAGGATCCGGATCGCCAGCGCGGTTCGGTCACCCGAAGCGACGTGTCAAGATGTCGGTGTGTCGGTCGACGTGCAGCAGCCACCCGCGGAGGCCCCGGCGCCGGCGACCCGCACCGACGTGCTGAAGGCGTCGCCGCCGATGTTCCGCACGCCGACGGTGGACCGCGTCACGCGCGTGCACCCGGTCGTGCCGGTCCTCGTCTTCGTCCCGGCGATCGTGCTGGTTGCGCTCGCCGCGGAGTCCCGTGTCGGTGTCCCGTCGCTCGTCGGCCTCGCGTTCGCCGGCTGGCTCTTCTGGGGCCTCGTGGAGTACTGGACGCACCGGGTCGTCTTCCACATCGAGCCCGAGCAGGGCTTCGGCGCCCGCCTGCACTGGATGGTCCACGGGGTCCACCACGACCATCCCAACGACCCCCTGCGGCTGGTCATGCCGCCGGCGGTCTCGGTGCCGGGATCCGCGGCGTTCGTCCTCGTCTTCGTCCTGCTCTTCGGGACGGGTTCGGGCCTCGCGGTCGGCGTCGGCTTCCTCATCGGGTACCTCGCGTACGACATGACCCACCACGCGCTGCACCATCACACGCCGCGCACCGCGTTCGGCCGGCGGCTGCGCGAGAAGCACATGCGCCACCACTTCCAAGACGACACCCGGGGCTTCGGCATCAGCGCGCCCTGGTGGGACCTGGTCTTCCGCACGGCGCCCGAGCGTCCCGACTCGCGCTCCCGGTAGCCTGGTCGCGTCCGGACCGGACGCCTGCCCCCATAGCTCAGCTGGATAGAGCAGCGGCCTTCTAATCCGCAGGTCCTTGGTTCGAATCCAAGTGGGGGCGCCTCTGCAGACCGCGGCCCGTCGCGCCGCGCCGCGGGCGGGACGCGTACGGCGGGCACATCCCGGGCGCGTTGCGGGTAGGTTCGCGCGATGCACGTCCGTCGCCGCCCGTTCGTCGTCCCGCTGCTCGTCGTCGCCTCGATCGCCGTGGCCGGCTGCGGCGGCGGGGGAGACAGCAAGGCCGACAAGGAGCAGCAGGAGATCCGCAACCTCCCGGCCGTCAAGCAGAACCAGGTGCTGAACGCCCCCGACGTCGCGGGCGCGAACGAGCTCTGCTCGAAGTACCAGAAGAAGAAGCCGAAGCTCGTGACCTCCCTGAAGTTCCGGGTCAAGGGCAGCCCGTCGGTGCCCTGCATCGTCCAGTGACGGCACCCGCGCACCCAGAGCGGGGCGGCCCAGCGGACGGCGGGGCGGGCAACGCGATATCTTGACCAGCGCGCGGCGGACGTAGCTCAGTCGGTAGAGCTCCTGGTTGTGGTCCAGGCGGTCGCGGGTTCGAGCCCCGTCGTTCGCCCCTCGCGCACACGGCGTCGCTGCCTCGCAGCGGCGCCGTCGCTCGTTCCGGGGCCGGACGGGCAGGACGTTGCATCGCGCAGGCATTTCGGCGCGCACCGCAACTCCGTCGCCCGGGTGCGGTTGGTGGAGGTGTAACGCACCCCCAGCACGAGGAGACACCCCCATGTCCCGCATCCGCAACGCCTTCACCGGCCGCGTCCTGACCGTCGCCGCCGCCGCGACCGTGTCCGTCGCCATCGCCGCCCCGCTCGCCGTCGGCGCCAGCGACGGCAAGTCGGTCGTCGGCGGTCACCGCAACGGCACGTTCTCGTCCGAGACCAAGGTCATCGCCAGCAGCTCGGGCTTCGGCACCCGCCAGTCCAACCTGGGCGCAGGCGGCGGCGCCATCTACGGCTGCCGCGCGGCCAACGCCGGCAAGGGCTGCATCGAGGCCTCGAACCTCAGCAGCGGCCAGGCGTTCAACTTCCGCTTCCGCGGCACCGTCGGCGGCACGATCACGACGACGCTCTCCGACAAGAGCAAGGCCGCCCCGTTCACGACGAACGCCACGGGCGTCGCCACCGGGCTGAACGCCGACAAGGTCGACGGCGCGGACGCGTCGCAGATCGTCGACGCCGCGGTCGCCGCCGCGAAGGCCGGCACGAAGAAGACGGTCATCGGCGCCGACGGCGCGCTCGCCAACGCGACCGGCTTCACGACGGGCGCCCGCGAGTCGGCGGGCCGCTACCTCGTGACCGCCGACGCCGACATCTCGAAGTGCGTCCCGCAGGCCACGGTCTACGGCACGGACGCGACGCCGGGCTCCACCGCCACCGTCGAGAACGTCGGCACCACCCAGATCCGCGTCCGCGTGCAGAGCGCCGGCGACTCCAACACCGACCCGGCACCCGTCGACCGCCAGGTCGCGCTGACGGCCACCTGCTGATCAGGACCGGCACCCGGCCGCGCGGCAGCGCGGCATCGAGCAGGACCACGCGGCGCCCTCACGGGCGCCGCGGCCGTTCCCGGGCCTCGGCGACCGGCCACCGGGCGGGCCGCCCCGACCGGGCGACGCGGCGCGCGGACCGTTCAGCGACC
>NZ_JBFAPC010000122.1:0-17449 GCF_040675535.1 Patulibacter sp. NPDC049589
GACCTCGATCTGCCGCCGTCGCAGCTGGCGGCGCTGCGGCACCTCGATCCCGACGAGCCACAGCCGATGGGGTCGCTCGAGTCCGCGGCCCGCGGGGTCAGCCCGCGAGCACGTCCATCAGCCGCTGCAGATCCCGCGCGTCGTTCCACGCGCCGACCGACGCCCGCAGCAGGTCCGTCCCGGGCAGGTCGCGGACGACGACGCCCGCGGCGGCGAGCCGGTCCCGCGTGGCGGCCGGGTCCGCCTCGCTCCAGGACACGAGCGTCGTGCGGCCGCGGGGCGCGACGGTGCGCCCCGACGCCTCCAGCAGCCCGGCGAGCTCGGCGGCCAGGTCCGCGGCGCGGCCGACGACCGCGTCCCAGCCGGCCTCGCCGAGCACGTCCATCGCGACGACGGCCCCCACCGACGACTCGGCGGACATCGTGAGCGCGTCGAGGGCGCGGGCGTCGTCCCAGGGCTCGGTGGCGAGGCCGCCGTACGGGGTGGCGAGGTTGCCGTACCCGGGGGCCCGCACCTGCAGCTCCGCCCGCCGGCCGGGGTGCACCCACAGGAACCCCGTCCCGATCGGGCCGCAGAGCCACTTCTGGCCCGACGCGGCGTAGTACGCACAGCCCAGCGCGGCGACGTCCACGTGGATCGCGCCGGCCCCCTGCGCCCCGTCGAGGAGCACGGGCACCTCGCCGGCGAGGTCCGCCAGCGCGGCCGGCGCGAGCGCCCCGTCCGTCCAGCGGACGTGCGAGCAGGCCACGAGCCTCGTGCCCGGCCCGACGGCCTCGACGATCCCCTCCAGCGGGGCGCTGCGCACGGCCACGCCGCGCTGCGCCACGAGCGCGGCGAGGGGCCCGAGCAGCCCGGCGTGCTCCTGCTCGGCGACCAGGACCTCGTCGCCGGGCGACCAGTCGAGGCCCTGGAGCACGCGGACGATGCCCTCCGTCGTCGACGACGTGAGGGCGACGTCCTGGGGCCGGCCGCCGATCAGCGACGCGTAGCGCGCGCGTCGCTCGTCCTGGGCGGCGACGAGCCCGCCGTAGTGCGCGCCGTCGCGTCCGCGCCGCTCGGCCTCGTGCAGCAGGACGGTGGTCGCGGCGCCGGCGGCGCGCGGGAGGGGACCGCACGTGCCGGCGTTCAGGTACGTGAGCTCCGAGAGGACGGGGAACTCGGCGCGCAGCAGCTCGTGGTCCATCGGGCCAGCATACGAGCGGTCCCCTGCCGCACCGGGGGTCCCGGGCACCGCTCCGGGACGGGCGCCGCGGTGCCCGCGATCCGGGCACGAACCCGTCCGGACGACGCCGGGCAGGCGCCGGGCGGCCGCGCGCCCGCCTGGAATACGCTGGACCACATGCAGGTGACGCTTCCCGACGGCAAGGTGCTCGAGCTCTCCGACGGGGCGACGGGCACGGACGCCGCCCTGGCGATCGGCCCCGGCCTGGCCCGGGCCGCGCTGGCGATCACGGTCAACGGCGAGCAGCGCGACCTCGACCGCCCGCTGGAGGACGGCGCGGAGATCGGGATCATCACCGAGCGCTCCGACGAGGCCCTCGAGCTGATCCGCCACGACACGGCCCACGTGCTGGCCGCGGCGATCCTCGACCTCTATCCCGGCACGAAGATCGCGATCGGCCCGCCGATCGAGAACGGCTTCTACTACGACTTCCAGTTCCCGGACGGCGTGGTCCTGAACGACGCCGACTTCGCCACGATCGAGGCGAAGATGAAGGAGCACGTCAGCGCGGACGAGCGTTTCGCCCGCGAGGACGTCTCCGTCGCGGTCGCCCTGGAGCGGTTCAAGGCCGAGGACCAGCCGTACAAGGTCGAGCTGATCGAGGACCTCGTCAAGAACGCCCCGGCCGACGCGCCGGTCGAGACCGTCTCGCTCTACACCAACGGCCCGTTCACGGACCTCTGCCGCGGCCCGCACGGCCCGGGCACCAAGCGCATCGGCGCGTTCAAGCTGCAGTCGATCGCGGGCGCCTACTGGCGCGGCGACTCCGACCGCCAGCAGCTCGTCCGGATCTACGGCACCGCGTTCTTCAAGAAGAAGGAGCTGACGGCCCACCTCGAGCGCCTCGAGCTCGCCCGCCAGCGCGACCACCGCAAGCTCGGCAAGGAGCTCGGGCTCTACCACTTCAGCGAGGCCGCTCCCGGCTCCGCGTTCTGGACCCCGTCGGGCACCCGCATCTTCAACGAGCTCGTCGCGCTGTCGCGCGAGATGGGCGACGACCGCGGCTACACCGAGGTCAAGACGCCGCAGCTCTTCGACGCCTCCCTCTGGAAGACCTCGGGCCACTGGGACAAGTACCGGGACGACATGTTCCTCACGTCCACGCACGACCACGGGACGGAGGACGAGGACGGCGTCACCATCGAGCCGACCATGGGCTTCAAGCCGATGAACTGCCCGGGCCACTACGAGCTCTACCGCCAGACCCGCTGGAGCTGGCGCGACATGCCCGTGCGCTTCTCCGAGCCCGGCCTGCTGCACCGCAACGAGCTCTCCGGCGCCCTCCACGGCCTGATGCGGGTCCGCCAGTTCTGCCAGGACGACGCGCACCTGTTCGTCATGGAGGACCAGATCCAGGACGAGGTCACCGCCTGCCTGCGGTTCGCGCAGGACACGTACGACCTCTTCGGCTTCGACGCCGCCGACTTCACCTACGAGCTCTCGACGCGCCCGGAGAACCGCCTGGGCTCCGACGAGATGTGGGACAAGGCCGAGGGCGACCTGCGCACGGCGCTGGAGAACAACGGCCTGCCCTACGTCGTCCACGACGGCGACGGCGCGTTCTACGGCCCGAAGATCGACATCCAGTTCCGCGACTCGCTCGGCCGCTCCTGGCAGCTCGGCACGGTCCAGATCGACTACCAGGCGCCCGAGCGCTTCGACCTCGTCTACACGGGCGCGGACAACTCGGACCACCGGCCGGTCGTCCTGCACCGCGCCCTGCTCGGCTCGTACGAGCGCTTCATCGGGATCCTGCTCGAGCACACCGGCGGCGAGCTGCCGTTCTGGCTCCAGCCCGCGCACGTGACGCTGCTGACGGTCTCCGACCGCCACGCCGACGCCGCGCACGCGATCGCGAAGGAGCTGAAGGGCGCCGGCCTGCGGGTCGTCGTCGACGGACGTACGGAGACGGTCGGCCGCAAGATCCGCGAGACCGAGCTGGCGAAGGTCCCGCTGATGGCGGTCATCGGCGACACCGAGGCCGAGGCCCACACGCTGACGCTCCGCCACCACGGCGGGCGCGAGGAGCCGGCGGCGCCGGTCGCGGACGTCGCGGCGCGCCTGGGCTCCGCGGTCCGCGAGCGCACGGCGCTCGAGGCCGGCGAGCCCGCTCAGCCGTAGCGGCGCCGGATCGCCGGCGCCCGCGCGCCGTTGCCGCCCCGGACAGCGTCGTCCGGGGCCTCGCCGGCGACCGGCGTCAGCGAGGCGACCTCGACGCCCAGCGCGCTGCGCAGACCGTCGCTCACGTCTGCGGCCGGATCTCCTCGAGCAGCCCGGCGCACGCGGCCTGGACCTGGTCGAGCACGAGCGCGAAGCCGTCGCCGGCGCCGTAGTACGGGTCGGGGACGTCAAGGTCGCCGGCCGCGGCCGACGCCGGGTCGTACGAGCGCAGCAGCCGGACCCGGTCGCGGGCCGCGTCGTCCGGCGCCAGCGCGCGCAGGTCGGCGGCGTTGCGCGCGTCCATCGCGAGGACGAGGTCGAACGACGTGAGGTCCGCGGGGGAGACCTGACGGGCGCGGCTGGTCAGGGCGATGCCCCGCTCGGCCGCCGCGGCCGTGGCCCGCTCGTCCGGCGCGCCCCCGACGTGCCACGAGCCGGTGCCCGCCGAGTCCACCTCGATCACGTCCTCCAGGCCCTCGCGGGCGAGCAGGTCGGCCATGACGCCCTCGGCGGTCGGCGACCGGCAGATGTTGCCCAGGCAGACGAAGAGCAGACGCACGTCCGGGAGCGTAGGGGAGACCGCTGAGGGGCTCGTCCGACCGCCGTCCGTCGGCGTGGTCGCGGCGTACGCGCAAAACCACCCCGGCACGCGGCCCCGTCTGCGCTACAGTCTGTTTCTTGTTTATTCGCGATACCTCGCGTGCGCAGGCTCTGCGCTCCGCGATCATTTCCTCCTAGTGCCGGTTCCGCGCAGGTTCGACCGCCGTCCGCCGGAACGTGACACGACTCGTGTCAACGACCGGATCCGGGTCCCCGAAGTTCGCGTCATCGACGAGAACGGGAACCAGGCGGGCGTCATGCGGACGGAGGACGCCCTCCGCTACGCCCAGTCGAAGGACCTCGACCTCGTCGAGGTGGCCGCCACGGCCCGCCCTCCGGTCTGCCGCGTGCTCGACTACTCGAAGTACAAGTACGAGCAGGCGCAGAAGAAGAAGGTCGCCAAGAAGCACCAGACGCAGGTCGTCACCCGGGAGATCAAGTTCCGGCCGAAGATCGCGGATCACGACTACGCCACCAAGAAGGGGCACGTGATCCGGTTCTTGAAGGGCAAGGACAAGGTCAAGGTCACGATCATGTTCCGTGGCCGCGAGGTCACGCACCCCGAGCGCGGCCGTGACCTGCTCGAGCGCCTGGTCATCGACCTCGACGACATCTGCCAGGTCGATCAGCGCCCCTCGCTCGAGGGCCGCAACATGACCATGATGCTCTCCCCCTCGAAGGAGGTCATCAACGGCACCTGGGCGCCGAAGGTGCCGCCGACGGCGGAGGAGCTCGCGGCCGAGGCCGAGGCCGACGACAACGCCGGCATCGTCGTCGGTGGCGAGGCCCCGACCCACCCGGACGACGTCCCGGGCGAGGACGGCGACGCGTCGCCGGCCGAGGTCGAGGCGGAGTCCGAGGCCGAGGCGGAGGCGCCCGTCGCCGCGGACGCCCCGGAGGAGGAGTCGTCCACCGCCGAGGTGCCCGAGGCCCAGGACGCGCCCGCGTCCTAGTCCGAGGAGGGCCGTTCCCCGCCGGGGAGCGCCTCCCGCCCCGCGGGCGTCGCGACCGGGTCGACCGGGACCGCGACGCACGCGGATTGCAGGTAGTTCAAGATGTCTGCAGCGGCGCTTCTGGCGCCCCGGGCAGGGATCGTCGGATCCCCGTCATCACCGCGGACTTCGGTTCGCGGGGCGCTTCGCCGCCCCGCCCGGACGTTCCCCGGCCCGTTCCGCCGTTCGTGCGCCGTACCGCCACGCACGGCCCACCGCCATCTGGCACAATCACCGATTCGCATGCCCAAGCAGAAGACACACTCGGGCGCCAAGAAGCGCTTCAAGCGGACCGGGACCGGAAAGGTCTCCGCCCGCCACGCGATGTCCTCCCACATCCTGGGAAAGAAGTCGCAGAAGCGCAAGCGCAAGTTCGCCAACGCCGCCATCATGTCCGAGGCTGACACGCCCCGGATCAAGCGGCTCCTCGGAGACGGCTGATGACCCGCGTCAAGCGTTCCCTCCACGCCAAGAAGAAGCGGCGTGCAAGCCTCGAGCGGTCGAAGGGCTACGTCGGCCGCGCGAACAACACGTATCGCGAGTCGAAGGAGGCCGGGCTCAAGGCCGGCGTCTACGCGTACCGCGATCGCCGCAACCGCAAGCGCGACTTCCGTCGCCTGTGGATCACGCGCATCAACGCCGCGGCGCGCCTGAACGACCTGACCTACGGTCAGCTCGTCCACGGCCTGATCCTGGCCGGCATCGAGGTCGACCGCAAGAACCTCGCCGACCTCGCCGTCCGCGACCCGGAGGCCTTCACGGCCTTCACCTCGGTCGCCAAGGACGCGCTCTCGGCCAAGGCCGCGGCCTAGCGAGCAGCCGCCGGCCCCTCGGGCCGGCACCCAGCTTCCAGAACGGGCGTCCCACGGGGCGCCCGTTCTGCGTTCCGGGCCGTCCGTCCGCGCGTACGCATCGCGCCGGCCCGGCCGACCACCGCACCCGTCGTCCTCCATGTCCGTCATCAACTCGCACCAGAACCCCCGGCTCAAGCAGGTCCGGGTCCTCCTGAACCGCAAGCGCGAGCGCACGCGGACGGGATTGTTCGTCGCCGAGGGCGAGGATCTCGTCGCCGCGGCGGCGGACGCGGGCTGGGAAGCCGAGGACGTGCTCGTCCACGCCGGCGCGGGCCTCCAGGGCACCGAGGTCGACCCCGCGCTGCTGGACGGCGCCTCGTCGCTGGGCTCCGGCACCCGCGCGATCGGGATCTACCGCCAGCGCTGGCTGGAGACGGCCGTCGGGCCGCGCTGCCTGCACCTGCACGGCCTGAAGGATCCGGGCAACGTCGGCACCGCGATCCGGGCCGCGCACGCCCTGGGCGCGTCGTGCGTGTCGATCGGGCCCGACACCGCCGATCCGTACGCGCCGAAGGCCGTCCGCGCCAGCATGGGGTCCGTCTTCGCCGTGCCGCTGGCCCGCGCGGAGGGTCCGGAGGACCTGCCCGGCACGTCCGTCGCGCTCGTCCTGCGCGCCGGCGAGGTCCTCCGGCCCGGCCTGGTCGACCCGGCGGCGGACGGCGGACTCAGCCTGCTGGTGGGCGCCGAGCGCGAGGGCCTGCCCGACGACGTGATCGCCGCGTGTGATCGGACGGCGCACCTGCCGATCGCCGGTGCGGAGTCGCTGAACGCGGCGATGGCGGCGACGGTCGCGCTCTACGAGCTCGCCCGCACCGCCGACGGATAGACTGCGCGGCCGCCTCGGCGGGATAGCTCAGTTGGTAGAGCACACGACTGAAAATCGTGGTGTCCCCGGTTCGAGTCCGGGTCTCGCCATCGCCGAGGAGGCCCTGCAGAGCAGGGCCTCCTTCGTCCTTGGGGCGGGGGTGATATGCCCGTTTCGGCGCCACATTCTGGGGTTCGTGGCCCGATGGCGGCCCAGGGCCCGGCCAATTCGGCCCGCTAGAGTATTCAATCAGATACACTGTCCGGGTGATCGCAGCCGGTCTTCTCACGCATGCCCGTCATGCGGCGGGCGTCTCCCAGGAAGTGTTGGCCAAGCGCGCTGGCACCTCCCGCCCGACCCTCTCGGCCTACGAGCACGGTCGCAAGTCACCGAATGTGGAGACCGCCGCGAGGATCGCGGGTGCCGCCGGTTTCGATCTGGCGCTCCAGCCGCGGATCGAGTTCGTCGAGCATCCGATCGGGCACGGCCGCACCGCGATCGTCCCGACCGCCCTTCCCCGTCTCTCCGTCGAGCAGGCGCTCGCGGTCGTTGAACTGCCGCTGCACCTCAACTGGTCGGAGCTGGGTCGCCGGTTCGATCTGCGTGATCGCGCCGACCGCGTGCGTGTGTACGAGACCGTTCTGCGTGAGGGCACCGGGGAGGACGTCCTGCGCTATATCGACGGTGCCCTGCTGGTAGACCTCTGGGACGAGCTCGTCGTGCCTTCCGCGATCAGGTCGGCATGGGCGCGCGTCGTCCAGTCGGCTGTGACCCCGTGACTGCGACACCGGCGGCGTAGCGTTGGGCGCTTCGGCCCTCACCGAGTTTCAGCGCGAGGTCGCCCGCCTGTTCTTCTCGCTCCCCGAGTCCGACGGATACCTCCTCGCCGGCGGTGCTGCACTGGTGGCCAGCGAACTCACCGCCCGACCGACCCATGACCTCGATCTGTTCGCGCATGCGCCGATTGACTCGGTGCGCACCGGACGCGACGCGCTCCTCGGAGCGATAGGCGACCGAGGTTGGACAGCGACCACGATCCGCGACACGACGACCTTCTGTCGCTTGGTCATCCACGGACCCGAAGACCTCCTCGTCGACCTCGCCGTGGACTCCGCGCCCACATCGCCACCGACCGTGACCGTGCTCGGTCCGACGCTCGCTCCGGCCGAGCTCGCCGCGCGCAAGCTCCTCGCCCTCTTCGGCCGGGCCGCGGCCCGCGACTTCGCTGACGTCTTCGTTCTCGCGCAGCGCTTCGGCAAGGAGCTGCTCCTCACGGAAGCCGAACAGGTCGACCCTGGGTTCGACCGGCTCGTGCTCGCCCAGATGCTCACGACGTTGGGCCGCTTCAGCGACGAGGAGCTACCCGCAGAGCCCGAGCTCGTCGCGACGATGCGCGGGTTCTTCGCTGCGTGGGCCGTCGAACTCGCTGCTGTCTAGCCTTGCCTCGTGTCGGGGTCGGTGCGGTGAGACGGATGACCTCCAAGCAGGGGTCGCGGCGGTTCTGGAAGCGCTCGCTGGGGTTCTCGAACCCCAGGCCGCGCGCGACTGGCTGTTCACGTCGGATCCGATGTTGGAGGACTCCGAGCCTGCGGAGCTTCTCGCTCAAGGGCCTGCCGGGGCGCGTCGGGAACTTGCGCTCATCGATGCGCTGTGCGAGGGCGTCTGCCCCGATGGTGCCAGCGACGACGCAGCCGGCGCCTGAATAGGACCCGAGCGCACGTCGAGTTCCGCGGGGATCTGGTCCTCGTTCTTGATCAGGATCTTCTTGAACTCGACCGCCCGGTGCGTGGCACGGGTCGAGCCGACCACCTTGCCCGTCGCGACGTCCAGCGCCGCGAAGAGGCTCGAGGTGCCGTGCCTGACGTCGTCGTGCGACGCCCTTTCGGGAACGCCGGGCAGCATCGACAGGATCGGCGCGGTGCGGGTGTGGACATCCGCAGCCTGGCGGCCGAGGCGGCGCGGAAACACCTGTCACCGACCGCGTACCTCGGAGCACTGCTGGACAACGACGCATAACCGGCCTCCAGCCGGGCCGCAGCAAGCCCTGCAAATCCACAAAATGAGGCCTCCGTTCGGCCGCCTGAAAAATCGTGGTGTCCCCGGATCGAGTCCGGGTCTCGCCATCGGTACCGGAGGCCCCGCGACGCGGGGCCTCCGCCGTTGCGGGGCGGCACCTCAGTCCGCCGCGGCGCGCCCGTCGTCGTGGGCGGCGTCCGCCGCAATCCAGACGCGCACGAGCTCGGTCCGCGACCGCACGCCGAGCTTGCGGTAGGCGAGGCGCAGGTGGTGCTCGACGGTGCGGGGCGAGAGGAACAGCGTCTGCGCGACCTCGCGGTTGCTCGCCCCGCCGGCGACCAGGGCGCAGACCTCGCGCTCGCGCGGCGTGAGGTCGTCGTGGGGGTGGGGCGACGCGACCGTCGCCCGCGGCCCGCCGCAGGCCGCGAGCTGGCGGCGGCACGGGCGGCCCAGAGCTCGGCGCCGAGCGCGACGAACGTCGCCTGCGCCTCGGCGAGCAACGCCCGTGCGTCGACCCGCCGCCGCGCCCGGCGCAGGCGCTCGCCGAAGGCCAACTGCGTGCGGGCCAGCTCGAACGGCAACGTCACTCGGGCGTGCGCGGCCAGGGCCGTCGCCAGCAGCGCGTCGAGCGCGTCGTCGTCGGCCACGAGCGCCCGGCAGCGCGCCGCGGCGGCCGCCGCCCAGGCGCCACCGGTGCGCTCGGCCGAGACCGCGAGCTCCTCGACGACCGTCGTCGCGCCCGCAGCGGCGCCGCTGCGGACCAGGGCCTCGGCGAGGTCCGCCTCCGTGTAGAGCTGGGACGGGTCCCGCCAGCCGAGCGTCCGCGCGTGGTCGAGGGCCCGGCGCAGATGGACGACCGCGGTCGCGGCGTCCCCGGCGGACAGGGCCAGCTGGCCCAGCGCCTGCTCGCCGCACGACAGCGTCGTCGTGACCTGCAGCGCGCTGTTGTGGTCGAGCACCCGGCCGGCGTGGGCGGCGCAGCTGGCCGCCCGGCCCCGCTGGCTGTCGAGCAGCGCCGCCATGGCGAAGGCGAAGCTCGCCGCGAACCCGCCGGCGGCGGCGTCGTCGACGATCGCGACCGCCTCGGCCGCGCACGCCTCCGCCCGGTCCCACCGCCCGCGCCGGCGGTGCAGGCCGCTGTGGACGGCGAGCGGGAGCGCCAGCGCGTGGACGGCGCCCGCCTCGCGGGCACGGCGCGTCAGGCTGGTCAGCAGGGCGTCGGCGACGTCGTGGTCCTCCATCCAGACGTGGGAGAGCGCGGCGACCGACAGCAGGTCCGACAGCGGCCCGACGGGGTCGAGCTTCGCGAGCTCGGCGCGGTGGCGCAGCAGGAGCGCCCGCGCCTCGGCGTGCGCCCCGAGCGCCACGAGGGCCTGCGCGTGCAGCGTGTCCGGGACGACCTTCAGCACCTCCGGGACGAGGTCGGTCGTGCGCGCGGTCAGCGCTGCCAGGCGCTCGATCGATCCGTGGGAGACGAGCGCGACGCAGGCCTGGACGAGCAGCATCCCCGCGCGGCCCGGGTCGGTCGCCTCGACCGCGTTCGCCTCGGCCTCCAGGAGCTCGAAGGCCTCCGACGGGCGCCCGTCCTGCAGCAGGGCCATCCCGCGCAGCAGCTGGACGTCGGCACGCCGGCCCGGGTCCGGGGCGCTCGCCAGCAGCGGGTCGAGGAGGTGCAGCGCCCGGCCGGGGTCCCCCGCGACGGTGGCCGCCGACGCGGCCCCGAGGGTCCGCCCGAAGGCCGGCCCGGCGTCGGGCGTGAGCTCCGCCGCGCGCTGGAGCATCGCCGAGGCCGTCGCCGGCGCCCCGCGGCGCCGGGCGTCGGCGCCGAGCGCCTCGAGCTCCGCCGCGACGTCCTCGTCGACCGCGGGCGCGGCGACGGCGCGGTGCCAGGCCCGGCGGGGACCCGACGTCGCGTCGGCCAGCGCCAGGTGCGCGTCGCGGCGGCGGCTCGGGCTCGCCGCGTGGTAGACGGCCGAGCGGATGCTCGGGTGCGTGAAGCGCACGCGCCGCGGCGCGAGCTCGACGAGCCCCGCGTCCTCCGCCGGGCCGAGGATCCGCAGCCCGCCCAGCGCCGTGCCGATCGCGTCGGCCTCGCCGTCGCCGCTGGCGGCCGCCAGCAGCAGCGCGTCGCGCACGGCCACCGGGAGCGCGGCGACCCGCGAGGCCGCCAGGCGCTGGAGGCGCTCGCCGGCCGGCAGCGGGGACGGCAGCACCTCGTGGCCGCTGCGCTGGTCGGCGGTGAGCTGGGCCGGCGCCTGGACGAGCGCCAGGGGGTTGCCGCCGACCGCGTCGACCAGCGCCTCGGCCACCGTCGCGGCGAGGCCCTGGCGGCGCGCCAGGCGCAGGGCGTCGGAGCGGGCCAGGTCGCCGAGCGGGAGCACGTCCACGCCCGGCCAGGGCTCGGCGTGCAGGTCGGCCCGCAGCGACCGGACGGCCAGGACCGCCACGCCGATCCGCGCGGCCCGCCGCGCCACGAAGCGGACGACGTCGCGCGACGCCGGGTCCAGCCACTGGACGTCGTCGACGAGCAGCACGACCGGCCCGGCCGCCGCGGCGTCCTGGAGCAGCGCCAGCACCGCGTGCGACAGCTCGGCCGACGGGGCCTCGCCGACGAACCCGTCGGCCAGCCCCAGCGCGCTGCGCAGCAGGGCCGCCTGACCGTCGCCGAGGCCGTCGATGCGCCCGACGAGCGGGTGCAGCAGCTCGGTCAGGCCGGCGAACGCGAGGTCGATCTCGCTCTCGACCCCGACCACCTCGAGTGATCGCACCCCCGCGACGTCGACCGCGGCGAGCAGCGCGCTCTTGCCCGTCCCGGATGTGCCCTCCACCAGCAGCGCGCCGCCCGATCGGCGGGCTCGGGCGTCGGCCACCAGGGCGGCGAGGAGCGAGCGCTCGACGTCGCGGCCGATGAGGTCGGTGTCCCCGGCGGGTCCCACGGCCCCCAAGCCTACGACGCCGCGCACGCCCCGTGGTTGCCCGCATGCGACGAACCGTCGCACCGAACCGCCCTCGGACGCGGGCGATTCGAACCCTGCGGGGGTGCCGCCGGGGGAGCCCGGGATCTCGGGGACGCATCGATACGCTTGGCCGCGATGCAAGAACGGATCGCCGAGCTCCGCGCCGCGGGGGAAGCCGCCGTCGCCGCGGCCACCACGACCGACGAGCTCGAGGAGCTCCGCGTGGCGCACCTCGGGCGCAAGGCGGAGCTGCCGAACCTGCTGCGCGACGTCTCCAAGCTCGAGCCCGCACAGCGCGGGATCGTCGGCAAGGCCGCCAACCAGGCCCGTCAGGCGCTGCAGGCGGCGATCGACGCCCGCGTGGCCGAGCTGCAGGCGTCCGAGCTCGACGCGCAGCTCATCGCCGACCGCGTCGACGTCACCCTGCCCGGTCGCTCCGAGGCGGTCGGCGGCCTGCACCTGCTGACGCGCGTGCGCCGCGACATCGAGGACATCTTCCTCGGGCTCGGGTTCGACGTCGTCGAGGGGCCCGAGACCGAGACGGTCCACTACAACTTCGACGCGCTCAACCACGCGGAGAACCACCCCGCGCGCGACCGCGCGGACACGTTCTACCTGGCCCCGTCGCCGCGTCTGGAGGGCGACGTCCAGCGCCTGCTGCGCACGCACACCTCGCCGATGCAGGTGCGTCACATGGAGCGCGCCGAGCCGCCCGTGGCGATCATCGTCCCCGGCCGCGTCTACCGGCCCGACAGCGACGCGACGCACACGCCGCAGTTCCACCAGGTCGAGGGCCTGTGGATCGACACGGACACGACGCTGGCCGATCTCAAGGGCGTGCTCCTGAGCTTCGCCCGCGCGATCTTCGGCCCGGACCGCGAGATCCGCCTGCGCCCGCACTTCTTCCCGTTCACCGAGCCGAGCGTCGAGATCGACGTCTCCTGCCACCTCTGCGGCGGCACCGGCGTGTTGAAGGACCGCTCCCGCTGCCCGCTCTGCAAGGGCACCGGCTGGATCGAGATCCTGGGCTCCGGCATGGTCGACCCGAACGTGCTGTCGGCCGTCGGCCGCCCGGAGTTCGATCCGGAGAGGGTCCAGGGCTTCGCCTTCGGGATGGGGATCGAGCGCATCGCGATGCTGCGCTACGGGCTGAGCGACCTGCGCCCGCTGTACGAGAACGACGTCCGACTGCTGGAGCAGTACGCATGAAGGCGCCCCTGAGCTGGCTCGGCGAGTACGTCGACCTGGACGGCCGCGACGCGACGGAGGTCGCGGCGCGCCTGAACGTCACCGGCACCGAGCTGGATCGCCTGATCCACCACGGCGTCGAGACCCCGGAGCGGATCCTCGTCGGCCGCGTGCTGACCTGCGAGCCGCACCCCGACGCCGACCGCCTGCGCGTGACGACCGTCGACATCGGCGCCGACGAGCCGTCCCAGATCGTCTGCGGCGCGCCGAACGTCGCCGCGGGCCTCGTGGTCGGCGTCGCGACCGTCGGGGCCGTCATGCCCGGCGGCCTGAAGATCAAGAAGGCGAAGCTCCGCGGCGTCGCGTCCAACGGGATGATCTGCTCCGCCCGCGAGCTCGGGATCGGCGAGGAGCACGACGGCATCCTGGCGCTGGACGCGGTCCTCCCGGGCGCGGCCGAGATCGCCCCCGGCACGCCGCTGACCGACGTCCTGGCCCACGCTGACGACGTCCTCGACCTCGAGATCACCCCGAACCGCCCCGACTGCCTGGGGCTCTACGGGATCGCCCGCGAGGTCGCCGCGTCGTCCGGCGCCGCCCTGCGGCCCGCGCCGTGGACGGCCGCCGGCGCCGAGGCCGCCGGCACGACCGCGGGACCGGGGGAGGACGCGACGGAGGGCACCACCGCCGCGACCGACGCCGCCGGCGACGCGATCGAGGGCTTCTCGCTCGTGGTGCGGACGCCCCGCTGCCCGCGCTTCACGCTGCGTCTGTTCGAGGGCGTCGTCATCGGCCCGTCGCCGCTGTGGATGCAGGCGCGGCTGTCCGCCGCGGGCATGCGCCCGATCAACAACGTCGTCGACATCACGAACTACGTGATGCTCGTGACCGGCCAGCCGCTGCACGCCTTCGACGCCGACCGCGTCGCCGGCGGGACGCTGATCGTCCGCGAGGCCGAGGACGGCGAGCAGCTCGGGACGCTCGACGGCACGACCCGCACGCTGAAGGCCGGCGAGCTCGTCATCGACGACGCCGACGGCCCGACGTCGCTGGCCGCCGTCATGGGCGGCGCGCGCTCCGAGGTCCACGAGGGCACGACCCGCGTGCTGCTCGAGGTCGCCTCCTGGGACGGCCCGACGATCCACCGGACCGCGCACCGGCTCGACCTCTTCAGCGAGGCCGCGTCGCGCAACGCCAAGGGCCTGGCACCCGAGCAGGTCGACTGGTCGCAGGCGCTCGCCACCCGGCTGCTGCGCGAGACGGTCGGCGCCCGCCGGGTCGGCGGCACGCTGTCGGCCGGCACCTGGAACCCCGCCGTCGTGCTGCCGCCGCTGTCCGTGCGCGAGGCCCGCGTCGAGCGGATCCTCGGCACGCCCGTCCCGCGCCCGCGGCAGACGGAGCTGCTCGACGCGCTGGGCTTCTCGGTCACCGACGCCGAGCCCGACGCGCCCGCCGGCACCGGCACGCTGCAGATCGTCGTCCCGGCCGAGCGTCGCGCCGACGTCACGCGCGAGATCGACGTGATCGAGGAGATCGCCCGCCTCGGCGTCGTCGCCGACCTCGAGCCGACGCTGCCGACCCGCCGCCGCGCGGCGGCCGCGCGCCTGACCCCGCGCCAGCGCGCCCGCCGGCGCGTCGAGGACGTCCTCGTCGGCCGGGGCCTGCAGGAGGTCGTCGGCTGGTCGTTCACGGACGCCGGCGCCGCCGGCCGGCTCGGCCTGTCCGAGGACGACCCCCGGTCCGCCGCGGTCGTCCTCGACAACCCGCTGAGCGAGGACCAGGCGGTCCTGCGCCCGTCGATCCTGATCTCGCTGCTGGACATCGCGCGGCACAACCGCACGCGCGGCGTCGACGCCCTGCGGATCTTCGAGACCGGCACGGTCTTCCGCGACGCGCCGGACCCCGACCGCCCCGACATGCCGTACGAGCACCTCGCCGTCGCGGCGCTGGTGCAGGACGACCTGTTCGCGGCCAAGGGCCTGCTGGAGGCGCTGATGGGCGCCCTGCGGATCGACGACTGGGCCGTCGAGGCGACGGACGAGGTCGCGTTCCTGCACCCCGGCCGCTCCGCACGGGTGACCGTGGGGCCGGACGCGACGGTCGTCGGCCTGCTCGGCGAGGTTCACCCGCGCGTCGCCGGCCGCTGGGACCTGCCGCAGGTCGCGACGTTCCTGATCGACCTCGACAAGCTGCTGCCGCTGGCGCCCGAGGCCCGGACGTTCCGGCCCGTCGGCGCGTTCCCGGACGCGCGCTTCGACCTCGCCGTCCTCGTCGCCGAGGAGGTCACCGCCGCGCAGGTCGTCGCGGTCGCCCGCAAGGCCGGCGGCGCGCTGCTCGAGGACGTCTCGGTCTTCGACGCGTACCGCGGCAAGGGCGTCCCGGACGGCCAGGTGTCCCTGGCGCTCCACGTGCGCCTGCGCGCGGCGGACCGCACGCTCGCCGAGGACGAGATCGGCGGGACCCGCGACAAGATCGTCGGCGCGCTGTCTCAGAAGGTCGGCGGGGTGCTCCGTGGGTGACCGGGGCGGGACCGCCGCCGGCCCCTCGTCGTCGACGGAGGTCTCCCGTGGCTGACAACGTCGCCTTCGGCGTCGCCTACGACGGCACGCCGCCGGCCCGCGCGACGTCGCGTCCGCGGGTCGCGGTCCTTGGGGCCTCGGGCTTCGCGGGCGCGCTCGCGGCCCGGCTGATCCACCGCCACCCGTCGTTCGAGCTGGGCGAGATCACCGCCCGCGCCGAGGCCGGCATGCGGCTGGACGAGCTCTACCCGCACCACCGCGTCCCGGTCGTCCTCACGGACCCGGACCTCGACCGCATCGGCGCGACGCACGACGTCGCGATCGTCGGCTACCCGCACGGGGCGTCGAGCGAGGCCGTCGCCGCGCTGCACGCCCAGGGGCTCGTCGTCCTCGACCTCTCGGCGGACTTCCGCCTCACCGACGACGCGGTCTACCGCGACTGGTACGGCGACGTCCACGTCGCTCCGGACCTCTTCGGCACCGCGGTCTACGGGCTGCCGGAGATCCACCGCGAGGCGCTCTCGGGCGTCCGCGAGGCCGGCCGCCTGATCGCCGGGCCGGGCTGCTTCCCGACCGCGACGATCCTCGGCCTGGCGCCGCTCGCGCGCGCCGGGCTGCTGCAGGACGTGATCGTCGACGCGAAGACCGGCGTCTCCGGCGCCGGCCGCAAGCTCGCGCGGACGACGCACTACGTCGACGTGTCGGAGAACGTGCACGCCTACGGCGTCGGCGGCCACCGCCACCAGCCCGAGATCCGCCAGGAGCTCGCGGCCCTGGGCATGGCCGCCGAGATCCAGCCGGTCTTCGTCCCGCACCTCGTGCCGGTCGACCAGGGCGAGCTGATCTCCGCCTACGTCCGCACCAACCGCCCGGTCACGGCCGGCGAGGTCGCCGACCTCTTCCGCGAGGCCTACGGCTCCGAGCCGTTCGTCGAGCTGACCACCGCCGAGCCCGGCATGCGCGACGTCCAGGCCTCCAACCACGCCCGGATCCGCACCCACGTCGACCCCCGCTCGGGCCACGTCCTGGTCTTCGCGACGATCGACAACCTGTGGAAGGGCACCTCGAGCCAGGCGATCCAGGCGCTCAACGTGGCGTTCGGGCGGCCGGAGGACGAGGGGCTGCAGGGCTGACGGGGCCGCGGTGCGACGCCGCACCGCCGGCCGCACCGCCGGCGGCGGGGGCCGCCCGGGCGCGGCGGATCAGCGCCAGCGCCACCCGCCGACGTAGGTGTGGAGCTCCCGGACGGCCGCGGATCGCCGGGAGACGTCGGAGATCGCCTCGATGAAGATCACGCGGTTGCCCCGACGGGTCACGAGGTCGTGCTGGTAGATCCGCCGGCCGCGAAAGCGGAAGGTCAGCCGAACGGAGACGGCCTTGGCGCCGGCGACCTTCGTGCCGCCGCGGCCGACCCGGCGCACGTCGGTCGCGCCGGTCGGGACGCCGATGATCGCGTCGGCGAGGGCGGACACCGACAGGCGCCGGCCCTTCCCGCGGAGCGGGGCCTCCAGCGTGGCCAGCCCCAGCCGGCCGCGCGCGGGGACGTTCGCTGCGCTCAGCCGGCCCTTCGAGGCGAGGGAGAACGTCCGGACGCCGCTCCGGTCGGTGCTCGCGGTGGTCCAGCCGGTGGGGACGGGCGCCCGGAAGGAGCGGCCGACGACGTCGGCGGCCCCGGCGGGGGCGGCGCCCGCGAGCAGGGCGAACGTCGTCGCGGCGGCGACGAGGGTGGTCGAGATCTGGGGACGGCGCACTGGTGGTTCCTGGGTCGGGGGGATGGAATGGGTGGGGCGGATGCCCCGCGGAAGCGGAGACGCGGTGGGGCGGCGCCCGGCGCTCAGCGCCGGATCGTGACCCGCTTCGTGGCGGTGGCGGGCCCGGTCGCGGACGTGGTGCGGACGCGCAGCGTGCCGGTCAGGCGGGTCGCCTTCCGGACCTTCGTGCGCAGCGCCGATGTGACCTTCAGGCGCAGGCGGACGTCGCCGGCGCGGCGGGCGCCGGCGCTGACGCGGGCCAGGACGGTGCCCGTCCGGACGCGCAGGCGGCGGGCCGTGGCGGCGTCGGCGAGCGGGTCCAGGGCGTCGGCACCTACGCCGTCCGCGAGCGCTACGTCGCGCCGATCAGCGAGCTGCACGGCAC
>NZ_JBFAPC010000123.1:0-17141 GCF_040675535.1 Patulibacter sp. NPDC049589
GCCCGCGCGGCGCGCGAGGCCGCGTCGCGGGCCCGGCGCTCCCGCGGCCGCGGCCCGTCCGGACCGTCGGGGCGCCGCTCGACCGGCTGCCTGCCGGGGCTCATCGCCCTGGTGGTCGTGGCCGCCGTCATCGCGGTGCCGGTCGTCTCGCTCGTCGGCACCGACGACGAGTCCGGGGTGCGCGGCGTCCTCAACTCGCTGGACGACCTGAAGGGCGCGGAGGACGCCGCCTCGATGCTCCGGTCGGAGGGCCTGCGCGGCGCCCTGGCGCGCCTGGAGCGCGAGATGAAGCCCGGCGAGAAGGTCTTCTCGCTGTCGATCCGCCGGGAGTACCTGAGCGGCACCGTCGCGACCGCGACGGGGGCGCAGGGACGGTCGATCACGATCCGCCGTGGCAGCGACGTCTCCACGGGCACCTCGGGGGCGACGAGCGGCCGCGGCGTCCCGCTCGAGGCGCTGGACCGCTCGGCGCCGACCCGCCTGATCGAGGCGGCCCGCCGCGGGACGTCGGGCGCGATCCTCACCGACGACAGCGACTACGTGGTCCTCGACGCGGGCCGTGAGCCGGGCGACCCGCAGTCGTGGGCCCTCTACCTCGAGGGCGGTGCCCGCTGGACCGGCGACGGCCACGGCCGGCACGTCATCCGCTCCGACGACGGCGCGCCCGCCCCCGAGCCCGGCGAGCCGGGCCCCGCGCGCAAGCCGACCGGCATCACGGGCACCTCGATGGTGCGGTCCGCGAACGTCCGCCGCGCGCTCCAGGCCGTGGAGCCGCTGGTGGCGGAGAAGTCGGTGGTCACGGGCATCGACGTCCGCCCGGGCTCCGTCGCCGTGACCACCCGGCGCGGCTACCAGGAGCGCCGGTGGACGGTGAACGCGGCGTTCGGCGTCGAGGCGAGCGCCCCGACGGAGACGACGCAGCTCAACGGCATACCGTTCTCGGCGGTGAACCCGATGGGCCCCGAGCGCGCCCTCCGTCGCATCGAGAGCCGGGCGAAGAACCGCGCGACCAGCCGCGTCGACTACGTGCTCCTGAACCCCCGGGTCGCCGCGTTCCCGGGATCGCGCACGGTGTGGGGCGTCTACCTGAAGGACGGCAGCCCGGTCCGCCGCTACTGGCGCGCGACGCTCGACGGCCGCCGGGTCGGCGAGCCCGGCAAGCCCGGGACCCCGTAGGACCGGGACCCCGTAGGACCGGGACCCCGTAGGACCGGGACCCCGTAGGACCGGGACCCCGTAGGCCCAGGACCCCGTAGGCCCAGGGCCCGAAGACCTGGGACACCGGCCCGCGGCCCCGTAGACCGGCGTGAGAGGGCCCAGGACCCCGCAAGCCCCGGGGACCCCGGAGGACCAGAGACCCCGAGGCACGTCACCTGTTGTGCCTCGGGATACCTGAAGCCGGGACCCCGGGCGCCTCGGAAGGACGCAGGCGCCGGTCCCAGCCCCGGGAGGACGGTCGCCCGCCCACCCGCGCTCGTCTCCGCGGCCGCTCTGGGAATCACCGTTTCGTGATCGATTCCCAGAGCGGCCATCAGCGGGGAACGCCCCGGGACGGCCGCGGGGCGGATCGGCAGGGTGGGCCGCCCGGCCTGCCGATGGGCGCTCGTCTCCGCGGCCGCTCTGGGAATCACCGTTTCGTGATCGATTCCCAGAGCGGCCGCGGAGGGGTCAGCGGTCCGGGACGGGGCATGCCGGCGGCGCATGACGGGTCAAGGGGACGCGCATGGGCCCGGAACCTGGCGCGCGGGCGATTCCTCGTACCCTCTAGGGCATGAGCAGCGAGGGGTACCGCATCGCCGTCGTCGGCGCCACGGGGCAGGTCGGGGGCGTCCTCCTGGACGAGCTGGGCGTGCCGAACGACGGGACGCGCGTGGGCGCCGCGACGAAGGCGACGCAGAAGGGATCCGAGCCCACCGCCCCGGCCGGCGCGGGCCTGCCGATCCGCGAGATCGTGCCGTTCGCCTCGGCGCGGTCCGCCGGCACCCAGCTGCGCGGCATGACGGTGCAGCCGATCAACGACGAGACGATCCAGGGCTTCGACATCGCGGTCTTCTCGGCGGGCGGCAGCACCTCGAAGGAGTGGGCGCCGAAGTTCGCCGCCGCCGGCGCGGTCGTCGTCGACAACTCCTCCGCCTGGCGGATGCACGACGGGGTGCCGCTCGTCGTCTCCGAGGTCAACCCCGAGGCGCTCGACGGCCACAAGGGGATCGTCGCCAACCCGAACTGCTCGACGATGCAGCTGATGGTCGCGCTGCGGCCGATCCAGCAGGCCGCGGGGATCGAGCGGCTCGTCGTCTCGACCTACCAGGCGGTCTCGGGCACCGGCAAGGCCGCCGTGGACGAGCTGTTCGAGGAGTCGCGCGCGATCCTCGACGGCGTCGAGCCGCCCGCACCCCGCAGCTACGCCCACCGGATCGCCTTCAACGCGCTGCCGCACGCCGGCACCTTCGTCGACGACCACACCGACGAGGAGCTGAAGCTCATCAACGAGACGCGGAAGATCCTCGGCGACGAGACGATCCGCATCTCCGCGACCTGCGTCCGCGTGCCGGTCATCAACGGCCACTCCGAGACCTGCAACGTCGAGACCCGTGAGGAGCTCTCCCCGGAGCGCGCGCGGGAGATCCTGGAGGCCGCGCCGGGCCTCGAGGTCCGCGACGACCCCGCCGCCGGGGTCTACCCGATGGCGATCGACGGCGACGGGCGCAGCGACGTGCTCGTCGGCCGCATCCGCCGCGACCGCGGCAACGACAAGGCGCTCGACCTCTTCGTGGTCGGCGACAACCTGCGCAAGGGCGCGGCGACCAACACGATCCAGCTCGCACTGGTCCTGCACGAGCGCGGCCTGGTCCGGCCTACCCCGGCCTCCGAGGTCCCCGCGCTGTAGTTGCGGCGCCCGCGCCCCGGCGCGCCCGGCTTGCGGCGGCCCGCGGCCACGGCCCCGTGCCCGGCGAGGCACCGTCCCGGCGGTGCACGGAGCCGCCGTCGCCGGCCGGGCCGCGGCGACGCGGCGGCCCGGTCGCGGCGCCGCTACCGTTCCGCCGATGGCCAGCTCCGACGCGTTCACCCCGGAAGTCCTGCAGCGCCGCCGTGAGGCCCTGCAGCAGGTCCGCCAATGGGGCGACCCGGCGCTGAAGACGGTCGCCAAGCCGGTCGACGCGATCGACGCCGACCTCGTCGGCGAGGCCCGCCGCCTGATCACGATCATGGACGCCGCGCTGGGCGCCGGCCTGGCCGCCACCCAGGTCGGGATCATGCGCCGCTACTTCGTCTATCGCGAGGGCGACGAGGAGCTCGGCGCCGCGACGGCGCTGGTCAACCCGGTCGTCGAGTGGTCGTCCGAGGAGACCGACGTCCGGCACGAGGGCTGCCTGTCGCTCGGCGGCGTCTGGGTGTCCGTGGAGCGGCCCGTGTCGGTGCGGGTCACCGGGCTCGACCTCTCCGGCCGCGAGCAGCGGATCGAGGCCCACGGGGCCCTGGCCCGCCGCCTGCAGCACGAGACCGACCACCTCGACGGCATCCTGATGATCGACCGCACCACGAAGGACGAGCGCAAGACCGCGCTGCGCGCGCTGCGCGAAGGCCGCGCTATGGACCCGCCCGCCGAGGGCGACCGCCTCGAGATCGACTGAGGGAGGTTCGGGGAGCGCGGTCGGTCGATCGTCGGCCAGGTGGTGTCCGCGATCGGCCGCGCCGGCCCCGGCCGACCGCCGGGGTGGTGGGGGTCGGTCGATCGTCGGCCTTGGGTTGTCCGTGGTCGACCGCGGGGGTCTTGGCTGGCCGCCGGGTTGGTGGGGGTCGGTCGATCGTCGGCCTTGGGGTGTCCATGATCGACCGCGGGGGTTGTGGCCGGCGGCCGGGTTGGTGGGGGTCGGTCGATCGTCGGCCTTGGGGTGTCCGTGATCGACCGCGGGGGTCTTGGCTGGCCGCCGGGTTGGTGGGGGTCGGTCGATCGTCGGCCAGGTGGTGTCCGTGATCGACCGCGGGGGTCTTGGCTGGCCGCCGGGTTGGTGGGGGTCGGTCGATCGTCGGCCATGGGGTGTCCGTGATCGACCGCGGGGGTTGTGGCCGGCGGCCGGGTTGGTGGGGGTCGGTCGATCGTCGGCCATGGGGTGTCCGTGATCGACCGCGCCGGCCCCGGCCTGCCGCCTCGGCCCCGGCCCGCCGAGCCAGCCCCGGCCTGCCGCCCCGGCCCGGCCTACCGCGGCGGCCCCGGCCGACCGCCCCGGCCCCGGCCGACCGCGCCTGCCCCGGCCTACCGCCCCGGCCCGGCCGTCCACCCCCGGCCCCCGACGACCGCCCCGGCCCCCGACGACCGCCCCGGCCCCCGACGACCGGACCGGCCGTCGATGTCAGACCGCGACCGGGACCGGCGGGACCGGGCGCGGGCCCGCTCCGTCGTCGGCGAGGGCCTCGAGGCCCGTGCGGACCAGGCGGTGGGGGTCCTCGTCGCGGGCGACGCCGACGACGGTGCCCGACGCGTCGATCGCGACCAGGGCGACCTCGGGCTGCTTCTGGCCGCCCGCGGTGCGGACGACGAGGAGGCCCAGGGCCGACGCGATCGCGGCCTTGGGGTCCTGGAGGTGGACGACGGCGTCGTCGAGGGGCTCGTCCGCGGGGTGCGGCGGGGCGCCCAGGTCCTCCTCCGCGGGGACGCGGGGGGAGAGCGCCGCCAGGCGGATGCCGAAGCCCGCCGCGGCGGACTGGGAGGAGTCGAACGCGCGCAGGGCGCCGCGGGTGCCCTGGAGCGCCGGGTGGCCGCTGGGGACCGGATCCGAGGGGTGGACGAGCAGCAGCAGGCCGCCGGGTCCCGTCAGCTGGCGGACCGTCCGAGCGCGGCCCTCGGCGTCGGTGACGGTGACCTCCGGCAGGACGGTGCCGGCGGCGAGGGTCGGGGCGCTGACGCGGGTGATCTGCAGCTCGCGGTCGAGCTTCGGCTGCAGCAGGCGGTCGAGGCTCGACAGCGGCTGCTCGATGTAGCGGAACGCCAGGACCCCGGCCGGGACGACGATGATGATCAGCGCCAGGGCCGAGAACGGCCACAGGGCGGGCACGTCCATCGGCAGGATGTTCCGGGCGTTCAGGGAGCGCAGGATCGGCGCGTGGATCAGGTACGTGCTGAACGACGCGGCGGCCAGCAGCTGCGCGACCGGGCTGCGCAGCGTCCGGCGCATCCAGCCGTCCGGGTCGGCGGTCAGGGCGCCCACGATCCACGAGAGCGGCGTCAGGAACGACAGCTCGAAGAACCACTGCAGGACGAACTGCGACGAGCCGCCGCGGGCGGAGGAGAGCCACACGAGCCAGCAGGTGCCGGCCACCACGATCAGGGTCGGGTACGGCTTGGGCAGCCGCCACTTGTCCGGGCGGTGCAGCAGCAGCGCGATGCCCAGCAGCATCCCCATCCCGTACAGGTAGGCCCAGGACGGCGGCGCGAACCACGAGCCGAACTGGCTGCCCGACACGCCGTGGGCGACGAGCGAGCTCTTCCACCAGATCGTGATCGCGATGAAGACGGCCGGTGGGACCAGCATCCCCGCCATGCGGCTGCGCATCGGCCAGCGGGCGATCGTCCGCATCCACGGCAGGATCACCACGGCGACGACGATCGAGAACTGCCACTCGACGCTCAGGTACCAGCCCGGATCGATCGTGCGGAAGATGTGGTCGGTGCTCCACGACTGCAGGAGCGAGAGGCCCCAGAAGACGTCCCACCACTGCGAGCTGCCGCCGCCGTAGCGCCACACCCACACGACGAGGAAGACGACGACGTAGACCGGCAGCAGACGCAGGGCGCGCTTGAAGAGGAAGTCGCGGCTACCGGGCAGCCGCTTGCCCAGCAGCACCGCGCCGCCGAAGCCGTAGTACGTGGCGAAGCCCGACAGCAGGAAGAAGAGCGGCAGCAGGCCGTCGATGCCGGTGAAGACGATGCCGGGCGCCGAGTAGTCGCGGAAGGCGTGCTGCGAGAGGTCCCCGACCGACGCCTGGTAGGCGTGGAAGAGCACCACGATGAACATGAGCGCGCGCAGCCCGTCGAGCTCGCGCAGGCGGTTGCCGCCGCCGGGCTTCGTCGGCGGGCCGGCCTTCTTCGCGCGCGGGGCCTTCGGCGGCCTGCCGCCGCCGGACCGGGACGCGCCGTCTCCGGCCGCGCCGGGGCCACCCGCGCCGGAGCGTTCCGGCGGGGGGCCGCCGGGCCGGCCTCCGGGAGTCCCCCCGGGCTCAGGAACGACCGTCGCCATCGGTCCCGTCCGGCGGCGGGGCCGAGCCCGCCGTCCGCCGGCGCAGCCGCCGGGTCGTGCGCTGCAGGGCCAGGCCGGCGAGCGCGAGGATCGCGACGCCGATGACGATCAGCGGCCAGCGCCACGGCACCGGGCCGCGCTGGATGCCGGTGACGAGCTCCTTGTCCGGGACCCGGATCGCGACGCGGGACGCGCTGAGCGCCTCGACCGTCCGGCCCTGGACCTTGCCGACGGAGTAGCCGTTGGCCAGCGGCAGCAGGGCCTTCGGGCCGATCGCCAGGACGCGGACCGCGTCCCCGGACGTCGTGACGTTCAGGACGCCGTCGGTGCGGCCGCCCGGGATCCCCTTGGCGAGGTCGTCGGGGACGGCGCTCGCGCGGGCGAGGACGAGGGCGGTCCCGGACGGCGTGTCGCCGCCGATCTGGACGTCGGGCAGGACGAGCTCGCGGCTGGTCCGCCGGGCCTCGGCGAGCGTGCCGACCACCGCGGCGACCTCGGCCTCGGTCGGGGACGCCGGCAGCTGGACGGTGGTGCCCGCCCAGCCCGGCCGGCGGTTGAGCGGGAAGGGCAGGACCGACAGCGTCGCCGTGACCGGGCGTGCCCGGGTCTGCAGCGTGACGGAGCCCGCGTCCTGCACGGCGAGGCCGCCGTCGTCGAAGCCGTCCGGCGTGCAGCGCAGGTCGCGCGGTCGGTTGATCCGCGTCTGGACCGTCACCGAGTTGTCGCCCGCGCGGAGGTCGGCGCGGAAGAGCGACGGGCCGCGGGGCGCGAGCGCCTCCTCGACGGCGAAGCGCGACGGGCCGCGCGGCGTCAGCGGCTCGCCGACGAGCTGGCGGCCGTTGATCGCCACGACGGCGCGGCCGCCCGCGGGGGCGTCGTAGGTGGCCGCGAGCCGCAGGCGGGAGCCGCGCAGGACCTCGCGCCACTCGGGGATCCGGAAGCCGAGCGTGAGGTCGTTGCGGCCGACCCCGGTGACCTGCCCGGTGGGCAGGCGGATGCGGCGCGGCAGCCCGCCGCGGCGGACGGTGACGGCGGGCAGGACGGTGCCCGACGCGGACGTCCCGCGCAGGCGGCGGGAGACCGACGGGCGCAGCGCGCCGGCGGCGCGCAGCAGGCCCTCGCCGCGGCCGGCGAGGACGACGACGGCGGCGCGGTCGACGCCGACGACGCTCGTCGTGACGCTCGGCGTCGCGGCGCCCTCGGCGATCGTGACGACCGACTCGCCGGGGCGCCTGCGGGTGGACGTGCCCCGGATCGAGACGCGCACCGCGACGCCCTGGCCGCCGGCCGCGGCGGCGACCTCGCCGAGCGCCAGCGACGCCGCGCGGATCCCGGCGGGCGACGGGGCGCCCGTGAAGCGGACGAGCACGCGGCCGCGGCGCCGGCCGACGCCGGCGACCAGCGACCCGGGCAGGGACTTCAGGCTCGGGGCCGCGGCGGGCGCGGCGCCGTCGACGACGACGCCGGAGCTGCGGTCCAGCTCGAGCCACGCGGACGGGTCGTCCGGCGTGGGGCAGATCGCCTGGGCGGTCTGCAGCCGGGTCTCGACCGAGACCGGCACGGTGCGGTCCGTGCCGCGCAGGGCGGTGCGCGGGATCGGGAAGCTCGCGGAGCCCGCGCCGGGCCCGAGGGTCGTCGAGCCGACGATCGTGTCGCCGACCCGGACCTGCAGGCCCGAGCGCTCGGAGAGCTGCTGCGACGCGCGCCACCGCAGGTGCACGCGGCCGCCGACCGTGGTCCACCGCACGGGCACCGGGATGCCGCCGGAGAAGCGGTCCAGCCCGCCGCCGAAGCGCACGGCCGCGTCGTCGGGGCCGGCCAGGGGGACGTCGGTCGCGGCGGCGGAGGAGACCGATGGCGCGGCGAGGCCCAGCAGCCCGACGACCGTCAGGGCGACGACCTTGCGGTGCTTCGGGGTCGGGGCGGCGGCGGTCATGCGGTCTCGATCGGTCGGTTCGAACTGGGGGACTGCGGAGGAGGGGGACCGGCCCCCGGTGGAGAGGATCCCGTTCCGTCGCGCGGGAGGCGGGGACCCTCGCGCCGCGTGACCATCCAGCGGCGGTCGCCGACGATCTCGCGGACCATCGCGGCCTGGGCGACGGCGTTCTTCAGCACGGTGTACGGCAGGGCCGCGACGCAGTAGAAGAGGAACCAGCGCAGCCCGAGGGCCTCGCGGGACTCGTCGGTGGCGACGCGGTAGGACGCGATCCCGAGGACCGCGCCCGTCGACAGCGTGACGACCGTCGTCCCGATCAGGAACGGGTCGCGCAGCAGGTGGAACGGCAGCCCGGCGATCAGCTGGGCCGCCAGCACGGTGAAGATCTGCAGCGAGATGATCGGGAACAGCTCGCGCCAGACGAGCATCACGAGCCAGTAGAAGCGGATCCACGGCCCCAGGACGCGCGAGCGGCGGACGTCGGCGGTGTGCCGGATCGTCACCTGGAACCAGCCCTGGGCCCAGCGGGTGCGCTGCTTCCACCAGCCGCGGAACGTCGCGGGTGCCAGCTCGGTGGAGACGACCGCGCGCTCGTGGATGAGGCGGTACCCGGACAGGAGCGCCCGGAGCGACACGTCGATGTCCTCGGTCAGCATCCGGTGGTCGACGCCCAGGCGGCGCAGGACGTCGGTCCGCCACCAGCCGTTGGCGCCGCCGAAGATCGCGGTGTCGGTCAGCAGCGAGCGGCCGGAGTGGGCGATCCCGTAGATCCCCTCGAACTCCGCGCCGACGATCCGCGTCAGGAGGTTGCGGTCGCTGTTGCGGATGATGCAGCGGCCCTGCACGACGTCGTAGCCCTGGTCGATCCAGCGCAGCGCGATCTGGGCGGCGTCGCGGCGCAGGTGGTGGTCGGCGTCGAGGATCGCGGTGACCTCGCCGCGGACGTGCGGGAGCGCGCCCATGATGTTCTCGGCCTTCGACCGGCTGCCCTCGACGCACAGGACGTCGATCGCCGGGATCCGCTCGGCGAGCGCGCGCAGGTCGGCCTCCAGCGGCATCCGGCGGTCGGTGTTGTACGCGAGCAGCACCTGCAGGCGGCCCTCCGGCATGTCGACCTCCTGCAGGAGGTGCAGGAGGGTCTCCTCGATGATGTCGGCCTCGTTGGGCAGGTAGGCCGCGACGATCAGCGTCACCGTCGGGTCCCACCCGTCCTGCGGCGGCGGGGGCAGGCGCCGCGACGAGTGCCGGACCGCGAGGTTGGCCTCCACGAGCATCAGCAGGCACGTGAGCAGGTAGGCGATCGCCACGCCGTAGAGGACCCAGCCGAGCACGGGCTCGACGAGCTGCGTGACCGCGCCCAGCAGGATCGACGGGGCGACGAAGCAGACGAGCAGCGACAGCGTCAGCTGCAGGCCGACCTGGCTGCGGGCGCGCTCGAGGATGGCGACGAAGAGCCTCATCGCGTGGCGGGGATGCGGGGGAGCAGGGCGGACAGGGCCTCGCGGCCGGCGAGCTCGTAGCCGTCGGCGCGCAGGTGGATGTCCGGCGTCCGGGGGGCGGAGACGCACATCCAGGTGTATCGGCAGACGGCGGCGACGGCTCGCGGACGGACGTCGGATCCCGGGTCCAGCGGCGCGGTCTGGTCCATCGCGCCGGCGAGGTCCACGAGCGTGGCGTGGTGCCGGCGGGCGGCCTTCGCGATCGCGCCGTTGACGCGCAGCAGGAACGTGCGGTGCTCGCGGGCGAGGAGGGGCCGCGACGCGGGCTGGTCGTCCCACAGGCCGAGCAGCGGGTCGTAGAGGTTCAGGACGCCGATCGGGACGGTGCGGTCGACCTCGCGCAGGCGGCCGAGCAGGTCGTCGAGGTTCGTCCGCAGCGCGGCGCCGGCGCGGGCGATGCAGCCGGGCAGGACGCGGCCGGCGGAGAAGCACGAGCCGACGTCGTTGCCGCCGATGTCGAGCAGCACGACCCGCCGCTTGCCCTTCGTCGACGACAGGAGGCCCTCGGCCCAGGCGGCCTGCGACGTCGTCGGGTCCTCGTTGCGGTACGGGGTGTCGCGCTTCGGCGCGCACTGCCGGGCGCCCGTGAGCACGGACGACGAGGTCGCGCCGCCGCAGCCGAGCTCGACCAGGTGGACCTTCCGGCCCTCGTCGCGCAGCGCGGCGGCGAACCGGCGCGGGTAGCCCTGGTGCGTCTCCTGCCCGCCGCCGAGCAGCTTCGGCTGGACCCCGACGGCCAGCGAGTCCCCGAGCGAGAGGACCTGGACGGCGTCGGGACCGTCGTCGTCCGCGCCGCACCCGGCCAGGAGGACGACGGCCAGCACGGCGAGGAGCCGTAGTCGTGGACGCCGGCCCGGGGCCGAGGGGAGGTCGTGGGGCACGTCGATCGCGGGGAGCCTCGCGGGGATTCGCAGGGGACAGCCGGGACCTCCCCCCGCGCGAGCTCGCGCCCCAGGGTAGAACATGCGTCGACGTCCATGCGCGCCATGGCGCGGGGACGCCGTCCGCCCGGGGGAGGCCGCCGCCCCCGGTAGGCTCACCGCCGGTGTCCGCCCCGTCCCCCGTCGCCTTCGGGCTGACCACGCCGCTCATCGCCGGGCTCGGCCGGCTGCGCCGCCGCCCACTGGTCGCGCTGCTGCCGACGCTCGTCCTGCTGCTGCCGCTGTTGCCGGTGCTCGTGGCGATCCGGGGCGTGCTGCGGGCCGGCGCGGACGTGGCGCTGACGGAGCTGATCGCCGGCGCGCCGAAGGGGGCCGCCGGCGCGGTGATCGTGCGGCCCGACGCCTTCGGGATCCGGCTGCTGGTGGCCCTCGCGGGGCTGCTGGCGATCGCGGTCGCGCTGGTCGTCGTCGCGGGGCTCGTCGGCGGGGCCGCGACGGCCGGGGCGACCCGCCCGCTCGAGGCCCTGCGCCGCGCCTGGCGCGCGTGGCCGGTCGTCGCGCTCTCCACCGTGCTCGCCGCGCTGATCGTGGCGCTGGCCGCCGGCGCGATCGTCGCGGTCGCGGTCCTGGCGGGCCGGGTGCGCTTCCAGCTGACGACCGTGATCCTGGTCGTGGGCCTCGGCGGGCTCGCGGTCGTCGTGATGCGCCTGTCGTTGTGGCCCGCGCTGGCGCTCGAGGAGGGCGTCCCGCTGCGCCGCGCCGTCCGGCGGGCGTGGACCACGACCCGCGGCAGCGCGGTCCGCCTGGTGCTCGCCGCGGTCGTGGTGCTCGTCGCGCTCGGCCTGCCCGCGTGGCTGCTCGGGCGCGTCGTCGGCTTCGTGCTGGACCGCCTGGCCGACGCCGAGGTGCTGACGCTCTCGCCCGTCGCGATCGGGCTGTGGTCGCTGGTGCTGGTGCCGGTCGCGGTGGTCGTCGGCCTCGTGGTCTGGGGCGTCGGCGCGCGGACCGTGGCGCTCGCCGTCCGCCCGGACTGACCGGGGCCGGCGCGGCGGAGGCGGGGGCCGGCGCGGGCCACCGTCGGGCCGGACGGGGCCCGGCCGTCGACGCGCGGCCTGCCCCGCGGCCGGAGGGATTGGTCGGATCCGTGGAAGACCCGCGCGGGTCCGGGAGAACTACGGAGGCGGCGGCCGCGTCCCCGGCCGATCCTCCCGTATGGCCTCTGCCCGTCCCGTCCCCGTCGCGCCCCGGGTCCTGATCGCGGGGGGCGGGATCGCCGCGCTGGAGGCCGCGCTGGCGCTTCGGGCGACGGCGACGCGTCCGTGGCTGGAGATCACGATCCTCGCGCCCGGGCGCAGCGTCCGGTACCCGCCGCTGGCGGTCATGGAGCCGTTCGTCCCCGTGCCGCCGCCGGAGCTCCTCGCGAGCTTCGCCAGGGACGTCGAGGCCGACGTCGTCACGGGGTCCCTCGCGCGCGTCGACGTCGACGCGCGGACCGCCTGGACCGACGACGGGATCCCGATCGAGTACGACGCCCTGCTCGTCGCGATCGGGGCGCGGCCCGCGGAGTCCGTCCGGGGCGCGATCCCCTTCCGCGGGTCCGCCGACGCCCCCGCCGTCGGCCGGGCGATCGAGGACCTCCGCGGCGGGGGCGCGCTCGCCCTCGTCGTCCCGCCGTCGGTGTCGTGGTCGCTGCCGGCCTACGAGCTCGCGCTGCTGGCCGCGGCCCGGCTCACCGGCACCGACGGCACCGTGCGGGTCGTCACCGCCGAGCCGGCGCCCCTCGTCGCGTTCGGGGCCGCCGGCGGCGCGGTCGTCGGCCGGCGCCTGGCCGCGCGCGGCGTCCGGCTGCACACCGACGCCGCGGTCGACCTGATCACGCCCGGCTGGCTGCGGCTCGAGGACGGTCGGCGCCTGACGGCGGAGCGCGTGATCGCGCTGCCGGTCCTCGTCGGGCGGCCGGTGGCCGGGCTCGCCGACGGCGGCGACGGCTTCCTGCGCACCGACGACGAGGGCCGCGTCGACGGGTGCCCGCGCGTCTACGCGGCCGGCGACGTCACGGCCGGGCACTTCAAGCAGGGAGGGCTGGCGTGCCAGCAGGCCGACGCGGCCGCCGGCACCATCGCCGAGGACCTCGGCGTCCCGGGCCGGACCGCCGCCTACCGGCCGGTGCTCCGCGGGCTGCTCGTGACCGGGGACGCGCCCGAGCCGCTGCGGCGCGTCCTCGACGAGCGCATAGACGCCGCGGGCGAGCTGCTGATGCGCCCCGGCGGGGAGCACCGGCCCGGCGCCTGGCTCGGCGGCAAGGTCGTCGGCCGCCACCTCGCGCCGTACCTCGCGGCGCGCGAGGGACCGGGGAGCCCGGAGGCGCCCTTGCGGCTGCCGCCGGAGCCCGTGACCACCGGGGTCTGACGGGGCCGCCGCGCCCGCTCAGTCCCGCAGCGCCCGGTCGACCGCGGCGCGCGTCGCCCGGTCGAAGAGCCGCGCCGCCCGTGCGTAGCCGGCGTCGTTGAGGTGCACGTCGTTCAGCGCGCACATCCAGGTGGAGGAGCACGCCGAGCGGACTGCGCGCGGGTCGCGGCCGACCAGCGGGGCGTTGCCGCCGACCGCGCGGCCGAGCTGCGCGACCGTCCAGCCCTCGGCCCGCAGGATCCGCGTCAGCCGTGGGTCGATGCGGTCGCGGATCCGGCGGTGGAAGGCGAGCACGGCGCGCCGCGGGACCCCGCCGACCCGCAGCAGCCCGACGTAGGGGTCGTAGACCGTGGCGGCCGCGAGGACCGTCCGCGGGCCGGCGGCGGCCTTCAGACGCCGGGCGATGGTCCGGACGCCGCGCTCGAGGGCGGGCTCCTGGGCGTCCAGGCAGCGGGTCAGCCGGCCGGCGTCGGCGTTCAGGCAGCGCAGCACGTCGTTGCCGCCGACGGTGAGCGTCACCAGCGTCGGGGCGGCGCGCCGGGCGCGCAGGCGGCGGACGGCCCACGCGACCTGCGACGAGCCCGTGCCGTCGTTCGCGTAGGGGACCGGGGCGTCGGGGGCGCAGTCGCCGCCCCGCAGCAGGATCTCGGTGTCGGCGCCGCCGCAGGCCGCCCGGACGAGATCGACCCGGCCGTGGCGGGCCCGCAGGGTGCGCGCCAGGCGCGGCGCGTAGCCGCGCTCGGTGACGACGTCGGCGCCCCCCGCCCCGACGGGCTGCACGCCGCGGCCGAGCGAGTCGCCGAGCGCGAGCAGCTGCAGCGCCGGCGGGGCGATCCTCGGCGGCTCGCGGTCGGCGCGGGGGAGGGCGAGCCCGACGACGACCAGCGCGGCGCCGGCGACGAGCAGCACGGCGAGCGCGACCCACCGGGCCGGCCCGGCGGTCCAGGGCGCGGGGGCGCTCACGTCGTGGCGGTGGGGGCGGGCGGCACGCCGGGGATCGTACGGCGCCGCCCGCTTCCGACCGGAACGGAACACTCGGGCTCCGAATGTTCACCACCCGATCGTCGGGATGGGAGAGGATGGCGAACGCCCTCCGCGCGCCCTCCCGGGCCGTGTCCATCTCCCGCACCAGACCCGAGGCCGTGACCCGCATATCGATCACCCGCCGTGAGCTCGTCGTGGCCGGCGGCACCCTCGCCGCCGGCCTCGCCCTGACGACGCCCGCGCACGCCCGCCTGCTGCCCACGACCCGCGGGGTCGGCCGCGGCCGCTTCCTCGACGGCGTGGCGTCGGGCGAGCCCTCGTCCGACGCCGTCACGTTCTGGGGCCGGCTGACGACGTCGGCGCCCCGCAGCGCGGCCCGGCTGATCGTGGCCGAGGACCAGGGCCTGACGAAGACCGTGGCGACCGTGGTCGTCCCGACGTCCGCGGGCGTCGACCACACGCTGAAGGCCCGGGTCGGGGGCCTGAAGCCGGCGCAGCACTACTGGTACGCGTGGCAGTCGTCGACCGACGTGTCCCCGGTCGGGCGCACGAAGACGGCGCCCCCGGGCGACAGCGACACGCCGATCTCGATCGCGTACTCCAGCTGCCAGAACTACGGCGCGGGCTTCTTCTCCGCCCACGCGGACGCGGCGGCACACGACGAGATCGACCTCTGCGCGTTCCTCGGCGACTACACGTACGAGTACGCCTACGGCGACTACGGCGGCCAGGGCCGCGGGTCGGGCGTCGTCGACCCGGCGTCGACGGACCTCACGAGCTACCGCGAGAAGCTGCGGCTCTACCGCGCCGACGCGCCGCTGCGCGAGCTGCACCGCCTGCACCCCGTCGTCCACGTCTGGGACGACCACGAGATCGCGGACAACTACACCGATGGCGCGCCGGCCCCGTCGGACCTGCAGCGCAACGCGGGCTACCGGGCGTCGACCGAGTGGCTGCCGCGGCTGGCCTTCCCGGGCGACCGCTTCCGCCTCTACCGCTCGCTCCGCTACGGCAGGAACGCCGAGCTGTTCATCACCGACCAGCGGCAGTACCGGACGGCCGGCGACCCGGGCACGACGATGCTCGGCCGCCCGCAACTGGACTGGCTCAAGCGCGGGATCCAGGCCAGCAGCGCACGCTTCAAGCTCGTCGGCAACCCGGACATGATCGCCCCGCTGGGCCTGGCCCCGCTCGGCGCGACCCTGGCGACGATCAACAGCGACCAGTGGGACGGCTACCCGGCCGAGCGCGCGGAGCTCCTGAACCACATCGCGGCCAACGCGATCGGCGACGTCGTCTTCCTCACCGGCGACATCCACCTCTACATGGCCAACGACCTGCTGCTGAACGGCCGCTCGGTCGCGACGGAGTACATCGGCGGATCGGTCACCTCGCCCGGCCTGCCCGCGCTGCTGAACGCGCTGGGCACCCCGGCGATCCGGGCGCTGAACACCCACATCCGCTTCTTCGACGGCGAGGCGCACGGCTGGGCGCTGGCCCGCGTCACGAAGGACGCGCTGACGGTGGACTTCCGCGTCAACGACATCACCGTCAAGGACGCGCCGTCGCGCACGCTGGCGTCCTTCGTGCAGCCCGTCGGGGCCAATCAGGTGCAGCAGCAGGCCGTGCCGACGGCGTCGCGCGACCGGGCGACCCCGGCGCCCGCCACGTCGCGGAGCAGGCCGCTGGCCCTCCGGCAGCGGCGCCTGGAGACCGTCGCCGACCGCGACCTCGCGCGTCGCGTCGCGCTCGCCGAGTCCGCGGCCCGGCGGCGGAGGAGACGCCGTGTCCCCGCGAAGCGGCGGGCCGTCTGATGCGGACGTCGCGCGCCTCCCGTCTGATGCGGACGTCCCGCACCGCCGGACCGGTCGCCGCGGCCGGTCCGTCGCACGCGACGGACGGGCGCCGCCCCCGGATCGCCGGCCGCCGAGCCGGCCGACGGGTCGTCGCCCTCGCGATCGCCGCCTGCGCCCTGACCGCCCTCCCGGCCGCGGCCTCCGCCACCGTCCCGAACGATGGCCCCACCGGCGCCGTCCCGTTCCTCCCCGCGGAGGCCGAGAACGGCCCGGTCACCGATCTGCAGCGCACGGTCGTCCTCGACGGCGCCGGGCCCGACGCGGCGGCCCCGCGCTGCCTGGGGCCGTCGTCGTTCCAGCGCACCGCCTGGCTGTCGATCGAGGCGTCGTCCCGCACGCGACGGATCAGCGTCGAGGCCGCCGCGAAGGACGTCAGCACCGCCGTCCCCGACCTCGCCGCCTACGTCCAGGCCGGCCGCAGCGGCGCGGACGTCCACGAGCCGCAGGCGTGCTCCGGCCGCGAGACCGCGGGCGACCCGGCCCGCGGCGACGCCGGCGCGGCGACCGTGCTGGTCGTCCCGGCCGGCGCGTCGGTCCTCGTTCAGGTCGGCTGGCGCGCCGGCGACACGCCCGTCCCCGTCGTCGCGTCGCTCGCCACGACGGACCTGCCGACCCTCCCCGTCCCCGAGGGCCAGGCCTTCCTGGGCGCCCCGTTCGCGTTCTCCGGTCCCGGCCAGGTCGTCGGCCTGACGGGCGCGACGACGACCTTCGCCGACCCCGCCCAGCCGCGCTGCGCGTCCCAGGCCGGCGTCTGGCGGCGCGTGCGGATCGCGCGCCGCGGCGTCTACGCGACCGCCGTCGCGGGCGACCGGGCGGCGACGCTCACGGTCTTCTCGACGACGCCGACGGGCGACACCGCCGTGGCCTGCGCCGACGACGGCACGACGCCCGCGCTCACCACGACGTTCCGCGCGAAGCGCACGGGCACCTACTGGCTGCGGGTCGGGGCGGACACGCCGGAGACGAGCTCGCGCGCCGGCCTGGCGCTGCTCGGCCCCTACGCGACGGCGAAGGCCGGCCGGGCCGCCGCGAACGCCGCGTCGGACCGTGCCGCCCGCGCGCTGGACCCGAACGCGCCGTGCGCCGACGCCCGCGCGCCCCGCCCGGCGATCACCGCGTCCGCCCTGCGCTCGCTGCGCCGCGGCGGGCGGGTCGTGCGCGGCACCAACGACGGCGCGGCCTGCGTGAGCGGCCGCTCGACCGTCGCCCGCTTCACCGTCGCGGTGGGGCGGGTCCGCGGCGGCCCGTGCGCATTGCGGACGGGCCGCACCTTCGGCGCCCCCCGCACCTGCGCCACCCCGCCGGGCGCCCGCCGGGCCCCGGGGACCGCCGCGTGGGGC
>NZ_JBFAPC010000124.1:0-17032 GCF_040675535.1 Patulibacter sp. NPDC049589
TACGGTGACCGCGCCGGAAGCCTGCTTGGCGAGCTTGCCGGTCTCGAAGGTGATCCGCCGCCCGCCCGGCGCGTCAGCTCGTCGACCGTCGTCGTCGCGAGCAGCCGTCCGCGGCCGATCACGACGAGGTCGTCGGCGGTCTGCGCCATCTCGCTCATCAGGTGGCTGGAGACGAGCACGGTGCGGCCCTCGTCGGCGAGGCCCCGGAGCAGGCCGCGGATCCAGCGGACGCCCTCGGGGTCCAGGCCGTTGACCGGCTCGTCGAGCATCACGACCGCCGGGTCGCCCAGCAGCGCGGACGCGATGCCGAGCCGCTGCCCCATCCCCAGCGAGAACGAGCCGGCGCGCCGGTCGGCGACGGCCGTCAGCCCGGCGATGGCGAGCACCTCGGCGACCCGCGAGCGGGACAGGCCGTGGGTCGCGGCGAGCGCGCTCAGGTGCTGGCGCGCCGACCGGCCGGGGTGGAACGCCCGCGCGTCCAGGAGCGCACCGACGGCGCACAGCGGCGCGGGGTGCCCGGCGTACGGACGGCCGGCGACGGTCAGGCTGCCGGACGTCGGCCGGTCGAGGCCGACGATCATCCGCATCGTCGTGGACTTGCCCGCGCCGTTGGGCCCGAGGAACCCGGTCACCCGCCCCGGAAGGGCCCGGAAGCTGAGGTCGGAGACGACCGCGTGGTCGCCGTAGCGCTTGGTCACGGACCGGATGTCGATCATGCCCCGAACCTAGGTCCGGGCGGGCTCGGTGTCGTCAGCCCGGGGACTGGTCATCGCGGCGCGCTGCGTACGCCTCAGGGATGACCCCGGATGGGGCGCGGGTCGGGGTCCGACCCCGGCGTCGCGCCGCCGTGCGTGGCCCGCGGCACGACCGCCGCCGGGGATCGCGCGGCCGCGTGTGGCCCGCACGACGACCGCCGACCGCGTCGGACCCCGCGTCCCGGCGCGTCTCAGGTCCCGCAGAACGTCCGGTAGTGCCCCTGGTCCTCGGGCGCCGGGCCGGCATAGGACTCGAGGCCCTCGCGCTCCTCGAACGGGCGCCGGACGACGTCGACCAGGCGCTCGAACGGGCCGAGGTCGCCGGCGGTCGCGGCGGCCAGCGCCTCCTCGACGCGGTGGTTGCGCGGGATGTAGACCGGGTTGACCGCGTCCATCGCCGCGGCGGCCTCGCCGGCGTCCCGGCCCTGCGCGGCCAGCTGCGCGCGCCACCGGGCCGTCCAGGCCGCGAGCCCGGCGGAGTCCGCGAACAGGGCGCCCGCCGCCGCGCCGTCGCCCCGCAGGACGCCCGCGAGCGCGCGGAACGCGGAGGTGTGGTCGACGCGCCCGCGGTGCAGCAGGTCGAGCAGGTCGGTCGCGAGCGGGCCGTCCTCGGGCTCGGCGTCCGTCAGGCCGAGCTTCGCCTGCAGGCCGCGGCGGCGGTGCGCCTCGTACTGCGCGGGGAAGCCGTCGAGGACGGCCGTCGCGGCCGCGATCGCGCGGTCCTGGTCCTCGTCGATCAGCGGCAGCAGCGGCTCGGCCATGCGCGCCAGGTCCCACTGCACGATGTGGGGCTGGTTGCCGAAGGCGTAGCGGCCGGCCTCGTCGATCGAGCTGAAGACCGTCGCCGGGTCGAACGCGTCCATGAACGCGCAGGGCCCGTAGTCGATCGTCTCGCCGGAGATCGTCACGTTGTCGGTGTTCAGGACCCCGTGGACGAAGCCCACGTTCATCCACCGCGCCACCAGCGACGCCTGCGCCGCGACGACCGCGGCGAAGAACGCCAGGTACGGGTTCTCGGCGTCCGCCGCGTCGGGGTGGTGGCGGGCGATCGCGTAGTCGGCGAGCCGGCGCAGGACCTCGCGGTCCTTCAGCCGCGCGGCGTACTGGAACGTGCCGACGCGCAGGTGGCTGGCGGCGACGCGGGCCAGGACGGCGCCGGGAAGCGCGGTCTCGCGCAGGACGTCCTCCCCCGTGGCGACGACCGCCAGCGAGCGGGTCGTCGGGATCCCGAGCGCGAACATCGCCTCGCTGATCACGTACTCGCGGAGCATCGGGCCGACCGCCGCCTTGCCGTCTCCCCCGCGGGCGAACGGCGTGCGGCCGGAGCCCTTCAGGTGCAGGTCGCGCCGGTGGCCGTCGACGTCGATCAGCTCGCCGAGCAGGAGCGCGCGGCCGTCGCCGAGCCGCGGCGAGTAGCCGCCGAACTGGTGGCCGGCGTAGCCCTGCGCGACCGTGGTCGGGCCGTCGGGGCCGAGGTCGCCGACCAGGGCGGCGACGCCCTCGGGGGCGGCGAGCGCCTCCGGGTCGAGCCCGAGCTCGGCGGCCAGCGGCGCGTTCAGCGCCAGCAGCCGCGGCGCCGGGGCCGGGGCCGCCTGCCACGGCAGGTACAGCCCCTCGAGCTCGCGGACGAACGTGTCCTCGAAGGAGAAGAGCGAGCGGGCGGCGGTGCTCATCCCCCGAGGCTAGCGAGGCCCGGGGCCGGCGCCCGTCGCGCGCCCGATCCCGGCGCCCGCCCGATCCCGCGCGGTGCGCCGCGGCGGTCCGCCCTACCGCTCGCCCAGGACCCGCTCGAGGCCGTCGAGCGTGCGGTCGGCGCGGGCCTCGAGCCAGGTCTTCAGCCGCCCCTCGATCGGCTTGATCGCGAGCCCGCCGATCGTCGCGGTGAACGACACGGTGCTGCCGCCGTCGCGCGCGGAGATCCGGAAGTCGATCCCCATGCTCGTCCGGCTGGGCCCCTTGCCCTTCAGGACGAACCGCCGGGGGACGTCGAGCTCGGTGACCTCCCACGCGACCTCGCCGGGGACGCCGAGCACACGGACCTTGTGCTTGAACTTCACGCCGACCGCGGAGGTGGTCGGGATGGCCCCGGACCAGCCCTTGTGGAGCGCGAACCAGCCCGGCCAGCCCTCGAGGTCGGCGACGACGGCGGCGACCTCCTCCGGGGTGCCGGGGACGTCGCGGGTGCGCGTGATCTCGATCATGGTCGGCGACCGTACCGGCGCGGCCCGCACGACGGCATTGCGACCCGCGGTCGGAACGGCCGGCGCACGTCGCGGAGCACGCCGCGTGCGCCCGTGCCGCGGCGCGGCTCCTGCGGCGCGCGACATCCATCCCCCCACCCGGTACCGTCGCGAGCGATGCGCGTCCTCAAGCCTGCCGACGCCGTGTGGCTGCTCAACGAGCGGCGCGACACGCCGGCCCACGTCGGCGGGCTGATGCAGTGCTCCAAGCCCGAGGGCGCGCCGGACTCGTTCGTCGCCGACCTCGTCGCGTCGTGGCGGGCGCAGGCGACGTTCGTCGCACCGTTCAACCTGCGTCCACGGCTCGTCCCGGTGCCCGCGTGGGACACGCTGCGCGACGACGAGATCGACCTCGACTACCACCTGCGCCACTCCGCGCTGCCGCGGCCCGGCGGCGAGCGCGAGCTCGGCGTCCTCGTCTCGCGGCTGCACACCCACCCGCTCGCGCGGCACCGCCCGCTGTGGGAGTGCCACATCATCGAGGGGCTGGCCGACGACCGCTTCGCGATCTACTGGAAGTTCCACCACTCCAAGCTCGACGGGATCGCCGCGATGCGGCTGCTCGAGCGCGGCTTCGCGACCGACCCGGCCGAGCGCGACCGCCTGCCGCTGTGGGCGACCCCGGCCTACCGGCGGCCCCGCTCCGCCGCGCCGGAGCCCGCGGACGTCCCGGCCACGACGTCGCTGGTCCAGCGCTCGCGCGAGGCCGCGCTCGCCCCCGTCCGCACCGGGCGAACCGCGCTCGGCTGGGCCGGCAGCGTGCGGAAGATCGCCGGCGTCGGCCTGCGCCAGGTCCGCGAGACGGTCCTCCCCCGCGACGCCGCGCACGCCGTGCCGTTCCGCGCACCGCGGACGATGCTCAACGGCACGATCCACGCGCCGCGCCGCTTCGCGACCCAGCACTACCCCGTCGCGCGCCTGAAGGCGATCGCGCACGAGTCCGACGCCACGATCAACGACGTCCTGCTGACCATCTGCGGCGGCGCGCTGCGGCGGTACCTCGCCGAGCACGACGCGCTGCCGTCCAAGAGCCTCGTCGCCACGCTGCCCGTCTCCGTCCGTGCCGAGGGCGACCAGGGCGCCGGCAACGCGATCACGTTCATCCACGCGCTGCTCGGCACCGACGTCGCCGACGTGCGCGGTCGGCTGCGCAAGGTCCGCGCGTCGACCGCCGCCGCGAAGGCCCTGATCTCCGAGCTGCCGCGCTCGACGATGGACGCCTACACGCTGCTCCTCATGGGCCCGTACCTGAGCCAGCTGGCGCTCGGGCTGGGTGCGCGCGGCCGGCCGATGCACAACATCGTCATCTCGAACGTCCGGGGCCCGGCGGAGACCCGCTACGTCGAGGGTGCCAAGGTCGACGAGATGTTCCCCGTCTCGCTGCTCTTCGACGGCCAGGCGCTGAACATCACCGCGGTCAGCTACGCTGGCGAGTTCTGCATCGGCTTCACCGGCTGCCGCGACTCGCTCGCGAGCATGCAGCGGATCGCCGTCTACTGCGGCGAGACCGCGGACGAGCTCGACGGCGGCACCGCGCAGCACGGCGGCGGCCCGGCGCTGCTGGGCGACGCCGCCTGAACCGTCGCCCCGGGGACCGACGGCGGCCGGCCGGGGGAGGGCCGAACGCCGGGCCGCTCGCCTGCGGCGGCGCCCGCGCGATGACGGTGAAGGTCATCGGGTTGAACATCAACCTGCTGAACGTCCTCGGCACGCAGATCCTGCCGGTCTGCTCCAGCTGACCGGCGGGAATGAGAGGGTGGCGTCGTGCTCGCGGTGACCCGCGCGCAGGCGTCCACCCGCCTCGCCCGCTTCGACCCCCTCCCGGCCCCGCTGCCGGAGGGGACCCGGCGGGCGGCGGTCGTCCTGGCGGTCCTCGACGGTGAGGACGGCCAGGGCGTGTGGATCACGCGCCGCAACTCGCGGCTGCGCGACCACCCCGGCCAGTGGGCGCTGCCCGGCGGCCGGACGGATCCCGGCGAGTCCGCCGAGCAGGGCGGCCTGCGCGAGCTCCACGAGGAGCTCGGCGTGGACCTGCCGCCGGACGCGGTGCTCGGCCGGCTGGACGACTACCCGACGCGGTCGGGCTTCGTGATCACGCCCGTGGTCGCGTGGGTCGGGCGGTGGACCGCGCCGCTGGTGCCGAACCCCGACGAGGTCGCCTCCGTCCACCGGCTGAGCCTGGACGAGCTCGACGTCGAGCCGCGCTTCCACGCGATCCCGGAGTCCGATCGGCCCGTCGTCCAGCTGCCGGTCCGCGACTCGCTGATCCACGCGCCGACGGCCGCGGTGCTGCACCAGTTCCGCGAGGTCGTCCTGCACGACCGCCACACCCGCGTGGCGGGCTTCGAGCAGCCGGTCTTCGCCTGGCGGTGACGGGGCGGCGACGCTCGACCGGGCCGCGCACCGGCGCGGGACGCGACGCTCGCCGGCCGACCGGTGCCCACGACCGTCCGTCAGCCCGGCCCGTCGCCGCCCGCGACCCCGCGCTCGTAGGCGTAGTGGACGGCCTGGGCGCGGTCGCGCGCGCCGGTCTTCGCGAAGACGTGGTTGACGTGCGTCTTCACCGTCGCCTCGCTGACGACGAGGGTCGCGGCGATCTCGCGGTTGGAGAGCCCGCGCGCGATCAGCCGCAGGACCTCGCCCTCGCGGGCCGTGAGGTCGTCGGGGAGCCCGGCGCCCCGGGGCGGCGACGCGTTGACCACGGCCACGTCCGGCGGTGCTGCCGGCGCCCCGCCGGCCGCCCCCAGCACCCGCGCCTGCACGGCCGGGTCCAAGAGCGCCTGCCCGGCGGCCGCGGCGTGGACGGCCCGGGCGATCTCGCGGCTCCCCGCGTCCTTGGTCAGGTAGCCCCGGGCGCCCGCCCGCAGCGCCCCGAAGATCGACTCGTCGTCGGCGTAGGTCGTGAGGACGACGACCTCGACGGCCGGCTGGGCGGCGCGGATCGCGCGGGTCGCCTCGACGCCGTCGAGGACGGGCATCCGCAGGTCCATCAGGACGACGTCGGGCGACTCCCGGGCCGCGAGCTCGACCGCCTCGGCGCCGGTCGCCGCGACGCCGACCACGGTGATCCCGTCGAGCAGGTCGAGGATCGTCGCCAGGCCCTCGCGGACGACGGCCTGGTCGTCGGCGACGACGACCCGGACGGGCTCGGGGGCGCTCATCGGGCGGCCGCCCGATCCGCGACGGCGTGCGGCGCCGCGCGGCGGGTCGACGGCGACCGCGTCACGCCACACCCTCCGGTCGGGAGGTGGCGTCGGCGGCCGGGGCCTCCGCGTCCGGCGCCGCGAGCGGGATCCGCGCGACGACGCGCCAGCCGTCGCCGTGGGGCGCCGCCCGGACCTCGCCGCCGATCGCCTCCGCGCGCTCCGCCATGCCGAGCAGACCGTAGCCGCCGCCGGTCGCGGCCAGCGCGCCGCGGTCCCCGCCGGCGGCCGCGGCCTGCGTGCCGCCGCCTCCCGGCGCACCGCCGTCGGGGGCCGCCGTCCCGTCGACCACGAGCGGCCGGTCGGCGACCGTCAGCTCGGCGTCGGCCGCCGTCACGGCCAGCCGCACCGCCATGGCGTGCCCCGGCGCGTGCTTGTGCACGTTGGTGACGGCCTCGCGCGCGATCCGCAGCAGCGCCCAGGCCGCGTCGGCCGTGAGCGCCGCCGGGTCGCCGTCGACCTCGAGCGTCGCCGTCCCGCCCGTGGCCCGGTGGTCGACGACCAGCGCCTCCAGCCCGGTGGCCAGCGGGACCGCGTCGCCGCGCAGCGCGCCGACGGCCTCGCGCGCCTCCTGAAGGCCCTCGCGCGCCAGGCCGTGCGCCCGGGCGACGTGGCGCAGCGGCCGGCCGTCGGGATCCGACCGCTCGAGCAGCAGCACCGCGGCGTCGAGCTGGATCGTCAGCCCGGCCAGCGAGTGCGCGAGGACGTCGTGGACGTCGCGGGCGATCCGGGCGCGCTCGTCCAGCGCTGCGGCGCGGACCTGCTCCTCGCGCGAGCGCTGCTCGCGGGCGAGCAGCAGCTCGGTCGCCTCCATCCGCAGCACGAACTGGCGGCGGTTGACTCCGAGGAGCGCGGTCGCGACGAACCCGGCCGCGTAGGCGGCCACGCCCGTCGCCGAGCCGTCGTAGACCAGGGCGGCGCCGGCGACGACCGCGACCGTCCCCGCGACGAGGACGGCGAGCCGCAGCGGCGGCAGGCGCACCCCCGCGGCCACGCACGCCCCGAACGCGAGCGCGCTGCCAGCCGACGGCGGCGACGCCCAGCAGAGCGTCGCGCCCGTCAGGCCCAGCGCCCAGAGGGCGGCCGACTCGAGCCGGTCGCGGCCCGTGCCGGGCGTCGGCAGCGCGACGAGCGCCGCGAGCCCGACGACGAGGAGCACGAGCACGACGAGTCCGCGTCCGTGCAGCGCGGGGGCCGGATCGGCCCGCGCGACCGACCACGCGATCGCCACCCCGCCGAACAGCTGGACCCGCCGCGGGATCAGCTGGGGCGCGGGCGACGTCGGCATCGCGTCCACGCTACGCGCAGGCCCGGCCGGTCGCCTCCACCCGGGGGTGGAGATCCGGGTGGAGACCGGCCCGCGACGCCCCGCGGTTCCACCCACCGGATCCACCCGTGCGCCGATGGCAGGAGCGAGGGCCGGTCGTAGCGTGGATCACGTCGAAGAACCCCTCCCCCGGAGCCCCGAAATGTCCTTCTCCCACGTCCTCCTCCTCAACGCCGCGATCCTCGGCGTCGTCCTCTTCAGCGACCTCGGTCGCAAGGCCTTCAGCCGCCGTCGGCTCGTCCGCCCGCTGCTGATCGCCGGCATCGTCGGCGCCACGATGGTCGCGGGGGTGCCGTCGCACGGCGACGGCCTGCTGCTCATCGTCCTCGGCGTCACCGCCGGCGTCGTCCTGGGCGCGCTCGCCGGTGGCCTGCTCCGCGTCGAGGCCGACGGCGACGCGCCCGTCGTCACCGTCGGCGGCCCCGCCTACGCGGCCTTCTGGACCACCGTCGCCGGCTTGCGCGTCGCCTTCGCCTACGGCTCCGACCACTGGTTCCGCAGCGACCTCGGCACCTGGATGCTGCACCACCAGGTCACGAGCGACGCCCTGACCGACGCGCTCGTCCTGATGGCCCTGGCGATGGTCGTCACCCGCACCATCTCCGTCCTGGCCCGCGTCCACGCCGCCGGCGGCGCCCCGGCCCTCGCGGCGACGCTCGCCCGCTGAGGCCGGGGCCGCGGCGGCCGGCGGAGTCCGCCGGCCGCCGCGGTCCCGTCCGGGCCGGACCGCCCGGTCCGGCGCACGGGAGCACCGGCTGCGCCCGACCGGTGCGGCGCGCGTCCCCGCCGGGCACTACCGTCCCCGGGGGCCCCGCGCCCGCCCCGCATGTCCTCCGTCCTCCCCGCCGTCCCCCGCCCCCGCCCGCGCCGTCGCGTCCTCGCGACGGCGCTCGCCGCGTGCACCGTCGCCGCCGGCGCCCTGACCGGGTGCGGCGGCCAGGCCCAGCAGGTCCGCGACGCGCTGGCCTACTCCCAGCGGGTCAACGAGGTCCAGCGCGGCTTCGAGCGCGACCTGACCGACCTGCGGCGGGCCGCGAACGAGGCCGAGGTCCTGAGCGACGTCGACCGCGCCGTCCGCCGACTGTCCGCCAGCGTGGACGGCGTCCAGCGCGGCCTGCGGGCCGTCGAGCCGCCGTCCCCCGTCACCGGGCTCCACGGCGAGCTGATCGACGCGTTCGGCCGCTGGAGCGCCCCGCTTCGCCGGTTCCTGGTCGCCCTGCGGACGAAGCGGCCCGCCACGATCAAGCGGGCGCAGGACCGGTTCATCCGCGACACCGACGCCGTCCAGCGCCGGGTCGGCGACACCGCGCAGCGGATCAACGTGAAGCTCCGCGGCCTGTCGGACTGACCCGACCGCCGCGCGCCCCGCGGTCGCCCCGGTAGTTTGGGTCGGCGTGGGTCCCGGGCCCCGCGACGGCAGGGTCCGGGCGGGTCGGACGTCGTCTCGGACAGGGTGTGTGAGTGGGGTATCAGGAACGAACAACGCCGGCGCCACAGCTGGCGATCCGGATCGCGGCCTTCGGCATCATCGCCTTCGGGGTCTTCGCGGTCCTGTTCCTGCGTCTCTGGTTCCTCCAGGTCCTGCAGGGCGACCAGTACGTGCGCGAGGCCACGAGCAACGGCGCGCGGATCGTCCGCACCGCCGCGCCGCGCGGGATGATCCTCGACCGCGACGGCAACGCCCTCGTGTCCAACCGCGTCGAGGTCGTCGTCGCGCTGCGGCCGGAGTCGGTCCCCGAGGAGGACCGCACGAAGATCGCCGACTGGGGCCAGAAGCAGGGCACCTACGACGTCGCGCGCGCGAAGCTGGCGGACGGGTTCGTCGCCCGCTCGCGGGCGCGGGAGGCCGCCCGGATCGCCGACCGCACCCCGGCGCAGCGCCGCCGGATCGAGCAGCGCCAGGCGCTCGAGACCCCGGCGCAGGCGAAGGCCCGGGCCACCGCCGAGGCCGCGCGCCGCGAGCGGGTGCTCTCCTCCGCCGACCGCCGCGCCGGCCGGCAGCTGCGGCGCACCGGTCCACGCGACCCGCGGACGCTCACGCTGCGCCGCGACGCGTCCCCCGAGCTGACGGCGCTCCTGCGCCGGTTCTCCACGCCGCTGCAGGTCTCGGCCGCCCGGCTCTACCGGCGCGTGGTCTTGAACGTCGTGAAGCTGCCGTACGCGAACGTGCCGCTGAAGTCGTCGGACATCGGCGCCGGGCAGCGCAACTACCTGCTCGAGCGCCAGTCGTCGTTCCCCGAGCTCGCGATCGGCCGCGAGTACCGGCGCTTCTACCCCGGCGGCGGGATCGCCTCCCAGCTGTACGGCAACATCGGCGAGATCGGCAAGAGCCAGCTCCGCGAGGCCAAGTACGCCGGCCTGCGCGCCGGCCAGCGGATCGGCCAGGACGGGCTCGAGTTCGAGTACAACGCCTTCCTGCAGGGCAAGGACGGCTACGACGAGGTCGAGGTCGACGCGCAGGGCCGACCCACGGGTCGCAACACCCCGCACCGGCCGGTGCAGGGCCGCAGCGTCAAGCTCTCGATCGACAGCCGGCTGCAGCGGGCCGGCGAGCGGGCGATCGCCGACGTCATCAAGGGCGGGCTGGACTCGAAGACCGGCTACCGCGCCGCGGGATCGTTCGTCGCGATCGACCCGCGCAACGGCGAGCTGCTCGCCGACGGCTCGTACCCCGAGGTCGACCTCAACAAGATCAACGACCCGAACCTCGACCGGCGCACGTACGGGCGCCTGGTGGGGCGCAAGGCCGGAGTCCCGCTCTACGACCGTGCGTCCCGCGGCCAGTACGCCATCGGCTCGACGTTCAAGATCGTCACCGCGCTGGCGGGGCTCTCGACCGGGCTCGTGACGCCGCAGAGCCGCGACGAGGGCGGACGCTGCCTCAAGGTCGGAGCCCGGGAGTTCTGCAACGCCGAGAAGGCGGACCTCGGGACGTCGAACCTGCGCCGCGCGCTGCAGGTCTCCTCCGACGTCTACTTCTACGCGATCGGCCGCGACATCTACAAGAAGCCGAAGCAGCCGCTGCAGTCCTGGGCGCGGAACTTCGGCTACGGCCGGAAGACCGGCGTCGACCTGCCCGGCGAGCTCCCGGGCGTGATCCCCGACCGCGCCTGGCGCGAGAAGCGCAACGCCGAGGAGCTCGCCTGCCGCAAGAAGAAGAAGGTCGCGGACTGCCGGACCGTCGCCGACGTCAACGGCCAGTTCCTGACGGGCGACAGCATCAACCTCTCGATCGGCCAGGGCGACTTCCTCGCCACGCCGCTGCAGGTCGCCACCGCCTACTCCGGGCTCTACGACGCCCGCGGGTCGTACACGCCGGACCTGCACATCCCGACGCCGCACCTCGGCATGGAGATCCAGCTGCCCGACGGCCGGCTCGACAAGCGCTTCAACGCCCCCGCCCGGCGGCGCGTGCCGATCCCCGACGCGTCGTGGAAGCGCGACATCCTGAACGGCCTGCACGACGTGACGTCGACCCCGGCGGGCACCGGCGGCAAGCTCTTCTCCGGCTGGGACCAGGGCGCCTTCCCGGTCTACGGCAAGACCGGGACGGCGCAGCGCTGCGCCGACTCCGTCTGCCCGGACCAGGCGTGGTTCGCGGCGATGGTCCCCGACCCCGAACGCCCGATCGTCGTCGTCGCGACCGTCGAGAACGGCGACTACGGCGCGACCACGGCCGGGCCGATCGTCTGCCGGATGCTGCGCGACTGGTACCGCCAGTCGCCGAAGACCGCCGCGTGCGACGCGAAGCAGGGGTCCGTCAACTCCGCCGAGTGACGGACCCAGCCGGGCAACCCTCCTGCCGTCCCGGCCGCCGGAGTACGATCGTGCCCCGGACGTCCATCGACGGCGTCCACCCGCTCGCCCCCACGACCGGACCTGCACCGGGCGCCCCGGACCGGGGGCGCCGACCACGCCGACCCGGAAGCCCCACCGATCGTGACGCCGAACCGCTCGCTGCGCGCCCCCTCCGGGACCACCCCGGCGGACGACGTCGCCCCGACGCCCAGGCCGCCGGCCGCGGCATCGGGCGGCGCCGTCCCGGTGCCCGGTCCGCTCGGGTCCCCGGCGCGCCTCGGCGTCCTGGAGCGCCTCGGCCTGCTCGACGGCGTGCCCGACGACTCGTTCGACCGCGTCACCCGCATGGCGACGCGGCTGACCGGCGTCCCGGTGAGCCTCGCGGTGCTCGTCGACGACGAAGAGCAGGTCTTCGTCGGGCAGACGGGCCTGGACGAGCCGTGGGCCTCGCGGCGCCGCACGCCGCTCAGCCACTCCTTCTGCCAGCACGTGGTGCTCGACGACGCCCCGCTCGTGATCGCCGACGCCCGCGGCGACGCGCGGCTGCAGGACCACCTCGCGATCGCCGAGCTCGGCGTCGTCGCCTACGCCGGCGTCCCGCTGGTCTGCGACGGCGAGACCGTCGGCTCGCTCTGCCTGATCGACGGCGAGCCGCGCGTCTGGACGCCGGACGAGCTGGAGGTCCTGCAGGACCTCGCCGCCGTCACCACGACCGAGCTGTCCCTGCGGCTCGCGATCGCCGACCAGCGGGCCGCCGCCGAGCGGACGGCCACCAGCGAGGAGCGCTACCGCTCGCTCGTCGCGGCGATGAGCGACGGCGTGGTCCTCCAGCGCGCGGACGGCACGATCGAGGCGAGCAACGCCGCCGCCGAGCGGATGCTCGGGGTCACCGCCGGCGCGGTCGCGGAGCCCGGCGGGGCGGGCCCCGGCCGGCGGATCGTCCGCGACGACGGCAGCGACCTCCCCGCCGGAGACCACCCCGTGGGCCGCACGCTGCGCACCGGCCTGCCGGTCCGCGACGCGGTCCTCGGCGTCTGCCAGCCCGACGGCACGACGACCTGGATCTCGGTCTCCACCGAGCCGCTCTTCGACGGCACCGACGCGGCCCCCTACGCCGTCGTCTCGTGCCTCAGCGACGTCACGGACCGGCGCGACGCCGAGTCCCAGCGCGCGCTGCACACGCGCGAGCAGGAGGCCCTGCGCGCCGTCGCGACGCTCGTCGCCAGCGAGGCGCAGCCGCTCGCGGTCTTCGCCGCCGCGGCCGAACACGTCGCCAACGTCTGCACCGCGACGATGAGCCGCGTCGTCCGGCTGGAGCCCGACGGCACGACCCGGCTGGTCGGCGCCTGGGGCCCGACGGCGACGGCGGTCTCCCCGGGGCTCGGCGACCCGGTCGGGCTGCAGGACGGCTCCGCGATCGCGGCGGTCATGCGGACGCGGCGCCCGGCGTCGGTCGCCGGTCGCGAGGTCGCCCCGGACGCCGCGGACGACGGCGACCCGACCGGCATGCGGGCCGGTGCGGCGGCGCCGATCGCGGTCGACGGGCGTTTCTGGGGCGCGATCAGCGTCGGCTGGGAGCAGGGCGACCGCGTCGCCGACGAGGACCTCTCGAGGGTCACCCGCTTCGCCGACCTCGTCAGCCTCGCGGTGACGGGAGCCGAGGCGCGCGAGCAGCTCGCGGAGATGGCGTTCACCGACCACCTGACGGGCCTGAACAACCAGCGCGCGTTCTCGGACCGGCTCGAGGAGGAGGTCCGTCGCTGTCACCGCTACCGCCGGCCGCTGAGCCTGATCGTCTTCGACCTCGACCACTTCAAGCTCATCAACGACACGCACGGGCACGCGGCGGGCAACCGCGCGCTGGCGGAGTTCGCGACCCGGCTGCTCGCCGTCCGCCGCGGCAGCGACGTGATCGCCCGGGTCGGCGGCGAGGAGTTCGCGTGGATGCTGCCCGAGACGGAAGGCCGCTCGGCGATCGTCGCCGCCGAGCGCGCCCGCACGGCGATCGCCGACACGCCGTTCCAGGGCGTCGGGCGGATCACGAGCTCGGTGGGCATCTGCTCGCTGGAGGACGCCGACGACGCGCAGCAGCTGTACCGCCGCGCGGACCTCGCGCTGTACTGGGCGAAGGCCGCGGGCCGCAACACGATCGTGCGCTACACGCCGGAGCTGATCGCGGCGGCGCCCGGCGCCCAGAGCACCCACCGCCTCGAGTCGGCGAAGACCCTGGCCGCGGTCCGCGCGCTGGCGAGCGCCGTCGACGCGAAGGACCCGTCGACGCAGCGCCACTCCGAGCGCGTCGCGGAGCTCGCGGGCGAGCTGGCCCGCACGATCGGCTGGGACCCGGCGCGCGTCGTGCTGCTGCACAGCGCCGCGCTCGTGCACGACGTCGGCAAGATCGGCGTGCCGGACACCATCCTCCTGAAGCCCGCGAAGCTCACGAACGAGGAGTACGAGCAGGTCAAGACGCACGCGGCCCTCGGTGCCGAGATGGTCGCGGACCTCCTGAGCCGCGACCAGGTGCTGTGGATCCGCCACCACCACGAGCGCCACGACGGCCGCGGCTACCCCGACGGGATCGCCGCGGGCGAGATCTCCGAGGGCGCCGAGATCCTGGCCGTCGCCGACGCGTGGGACGCGATGACCGTCGCCCGGCCCTACGGGTCGCCGCGGCCGATCGACGACGCGATCGAGGAGATGCGGCGCGGCACCGGCAGCCAGTTCGCGCCGCGCGCGATCGAGGCGCTGCTGGCGATCCACGAGCGCGGGCGGCTCGGGACCGGGGCCGCGCCGACGCGGCGCGGCTGAGCCGGCGAGACCGGTCCCGGGGCCGCGGACCGAGCGCCCGGCGCGGGCCCGTGACCGCCGGCCGCCGGCCGCGCGCGTCAGCGGCCGAGCAGCTTCCGCGACCCGAGCACACGGGTCACGGCGACCTCGATGGCGACCCGCTCCGGGTTCTCGCGCGGCGTCCGGTAGCGGCCGGCGTAGCGCGCGACCGCCTCGGCGACGCGCTTCGGGTCGTCGGTCGTGCGGGCCGTGCCCTCCAGCGCGATCCAGCGTCCGCCGTCGACCTGGCAGACCGTGGCCGCCACCCCGTCGCGGGCGTTGCGGGCCTTCTGGCTGCCGCCGCCGGTGATGACGCGGGCAAGTCCGGTCGACGGGTCCCACGTGAACCCCACGGCGGTGACGTGCAGCGAGCCGTCCGGCCGCAGCGAGGAGAACGTCGCGAGGTGCCGCTCGGCCAGGAACGCGAGCGCGTCGCCGGTGAGCTGGTCCGGGGTGACGGTCATGGCCGGATCATCGCGGGTGGGCCGGAAGCGCCGCGGTCGGGCGGGACGTCCCCTCCGGACCGCCGGCGTGCGAGCCGGCCCGGGACCGCGGTGCGCGGGGACCGATGAACGCCGGATGCGGGCCCGTCCTCACGAAACCCTCATGCGCCGGGCGCGTCCTCCGCGCCGCTCCGGGGTAGGTCCTTGATGTGCTCCCCCACGCCCCCGCCCCATCCGCCCGCGCCCGGAACCGGGCGCGCCGTGCCCTGCTCACCGCCGGCGCGGTCGCCCTGGCCGCGGCCTCCGTGGCCGCCCCCGCCGTCGCGGCCGACGACCCGCCGGATCTCGTCCCGTACTACGCGACCCCGTTCATCCGCGGCCTGAACCTGATCCCCGGGTACGACACGAACTGGACGCCGCAGGGGCTGGCCTACTGGCCGGAGCACGACGCGCTGGTGATCTCGTACTACGACTCGTCGAAGACCCCCCAGAACAGCCGCCTGGCGATCATCGACCGTTCCACCGGCGCGCGGCTGAAGATCGTGTCGCTCCCGTTCACCGGCCACGTCGGCGGGCTCGCGGCGAAGGGCAAGTACCTGTGGGTCGCCAACGAGGGCGCCGTCACGCGCGTCCGCAAGACCGACATCGACGCGACGCCCGACCTCGGCCAGGTCAGGACGGCGGGCGCGAAGAAGGTCCAGGCCTCGTCCTACATGACGATCGTCGGCAACAAGATGTGGGTCGGCGCGTACGACAAGGACCAGGGCTCGAAGGCCTACCGCTACTCGCTGGGCAGCCGATCCGTACCGAAGTTCGACGGGCACACCATGAACACGCCCGCGCAGGTCCAGGGCATGGCGATCAAGGGCAAGAAGGTCCTTTGGAGCCTGTCGACCGGACGCGACGAGCGCAGCACGCTGGCGATCCGCTCGACGAAGGCCCCGACCGGCGGCGGCCGCAACATCGTCGCGCCGAACATGTCCGAGGGCGTCGTCATCGCCAAGGGCGAGGTCCACGTCCTCTACGAGTCGGGCTCCGGGACGTACTCGGACGCGAGCTACCGCGTGAAGACCGTCCACCACGCGCCGACGGCGGCGGTCTTCGGGCCGTAGGGCGGACGTCTCCGGGGGCCGTAGGGCGGACGTCTTCGGGGCCGTAGGGCGGACGTCTTCGGGGCCGTAGGTTGGACGTCTTCGGGCCGTAGGGCGGCGGACTTCGGGCCGTTACGCAGACCCGGGCGCGGGGCCGCGGGGCCGACGCCGCTTCGCGCCGGCCCGGGGGCGCCGCCCGGCGTCCGTGCGCAGTGGGAGCCGGCGGCGCCGCTCGCCGTCGACGACCTCAGAGGTCGTCGCGCTGCTTGCCGGAGTCCCCCGGCACCGGGCCGCGGTCGGCGTCCTCCGCGGCGACGTACCGTCGCATCCGGGAGCGGTAGATCCCGCTGGACGCCGTCGACGGGCCGCCGGCGTCCGGGGACTCGGGCGCCTCGACCTCGTCCTGCGCCGACGCCGGGGCCACGGGGCCGTGCTCGGGGGTCGCCTTCGCGCCGCCCGTCGGGATCTCCGTCGCGCCGAGCCCGTGCTCGCGGGCGTGCGACGTGTCGGGGGCGCCCGCCGGCTTCGGGACGTCCGCCACCGGCTGCTCGACACCGTCGGGGGCGCCCGGGGGCTTCGGCACGTCGTCCGAGCTCCCGTCGCCTTGGATGTGGGGCAGGCCCGCCGGGGCGGGGGCGTCGCCGGACGCCGGCGGCGGGCCACCGTCGGGCGGGACCGGGTCCTCGGTCTCGCTCCGGCCGGTCGGGCCCTCCGGCCCCCAGCGCTCGGGCAGCTCGCCGTCGGCCGACGGGGCGGCCGCGGAGATCGCGTCGCCCGCCGGGGCGGCCCCGTAGTCCGTGCGGCCGTAGTGCTCGAACAGCCGCGCCTCCTCGTCGGGACTGAGCGCGCCGTCGGGATGGATGTTCGGCGCGTCCTTGACCGTCGCCTTGTCGAACGGCACGGTCACGTCGCCGTCGGCGAGGTCGGCGTCCGTGATCAGGACGAACGACGACCTCAGGCCGAACAGGCCGGTGTTGACGAGGGCCCACTCGGGCTCGCCGCTGGCCTCCCCCAGGAAGATCTCGTCGATCTTCCCGATCTTGTGGCCTCCGGAGTCCACGACCTGACGGCCCTGGAGCTCCTCGACCTCGTGCAGATGCGGCATGTGCGTCCCTTCGCTCGTGGCGGGTCGCCGGACCGCCGGGACGCCCCGCGCTCGGGGCGGGGCGTGGACGGGCCGGCCTCAGGGGGCCGCTACCCGACTCGCTCTGCGAGGAACGTCACACGATGGAGGGATGCGCCGCCGCCGCTCGGCGTGTGCCGGCCGGCCGGCGTCGACGGAGGACGCCGGGGGTCGGCCGGCGGGGCGGCGCGGCGGACCGGGGCCGGGGGCGCGGGGGGATCGGAAG
>NZ_JBFAPC010000125.1:0-16820 GCF_040675535.1 Patulibacter sp. NPDC049589
ACACGATGTCGACGCACGTCCTCGTCCCCAACGGCGTGCAGGAGCTGCAGTTCATGGGCGCCCTGCAGAAGATCCTCGCCCTCGGGCCGGCGAAGCCCGGCGCCCGGCGCCCGTCGCCGGCGTTCACGTGACGTTCACCGTGCCCGTCGCCATCTCCACCCCTGCGCGTCCGGGGCCCGCAGCGCTTGACGCGAACGTTCGCGCCTGGCGCGCGAACGTTCGCGGACGCAACCCCCAGATGGGACAAGACGGGCCGGCGATCCTTGGCCGTCGGTCCCCCGGGGACCCCCCGCTCGGCGGGATACAACGCCTTGCATCAACCCCAGACAGGAATCCCCCTGATGCTCAAGACCTGGCGGACGGCCATCGCCGTCCTCGGCGTGGCCGCGATCGCCCTCCCCGGCTGCGGCAGCAGCGACGACGACAGCCCAGACTCGACGGCCTCCACGGCCGCGTCGGGCGCACCGGCCGCGAAGTCGATCAAGGTCGGCCTCGTGACCGACGTCGGCGGCCTCAACGATCGCTCGTTCAACTTCCTCGCGAACAAGGGCCTGCAGGAGGCCAAGTCGCAGCTCGGCGTCGACGTGCGCGTCATCACGTCGAAGAGCAACGCCGACTACATCCCGAACCTCACGACGCTCGCGAGGCAGAAGTACGACCTGGTGATCCCGGTCGGCTTCCTCATGGCCGACGCCACCGCCGCCGTCGCGAAGAAGTTCCCGGACACGAAGTTCGCGATCATCGACATGCCGTCCGCGGCGCTGAAGGGCAAGCCGACGAACGTCACCGGCATCCTCTTCAAGGAGAACGAGGCGGGCTACCTCGCCGGCTACGCCGCGGGCCTCTACGCCAAGGACAACGACGCGAAGGCGGTCTCGAGCGTCGGCGGGCAGAAGTCCGCCCCGGTCGACGGGTATATCGCCGGCTACCAGGCGGGCGCGAAGGCCGCCGACCCGGGGATCAAGACGCTGAACGGCTACTCCCAGGACTTCGTCGACCAGGCGAAGTGCAAGGAGGTCGCGCTCGACCAGATCGCCCAGGGCTCGAAGGTCGTCTTCCAGGTCGCCGGCCAGTGCGGGCTCGGCGCGCTCGACGCCGCGAAGGAGAAGGGCGTCCAGGGCGTCGGCGTCGACGCGGACCAGGGCTACCTCGGCACCTACGTCCTGACCAGCGCCGTGAAGAAGATCGACGCCGCCGTCGTGGCCGCCGTCAAGGCGGCGCAGGGCGGCACGCTGCAGGGCGGCACCGACGTCGTCGGCACCGTGAAGAACGGCGAGGTCGGCATCGGGGCGCTCGGCCCGGAGGCGACGGGCTACGCGGACCAGCTGAAGGCGATCCAGGACACGATCGCCTCCGGCGAGCTGAAGGACATCCCCAGCGAGGTGAAGTGAGCCTCCCGCCCGCAGCGGGCGACTCGTCCACGGGGGCCGCGCCGGCGGACGGCGCGGCCCCCGCCGACGGTGCCCCCGCGCCGGTCCTGGAGCTCCGGGGCATCACGAAGCGCTTCGGGGCCGTCGTCGCCAACGAGGACGTCGACCTCGACCTGCGGGAGGGCGAGATCCACGCGCTCCTCGGGGAGAACGGCGCCGGCAAGTCGACGCTCATGTCGATCCTCTACGGCCACCTCCGCCCGGACGCGGGGGAGGTCGTGGTCGGGGGCGAGGTCGTCCACCTGCGCTCCCCGCACGACGCGATCGCCCGCGGCATCGGGATGGTCCACCAGCACTTCATGCAGGTCCCGGTGATGACCGTCGCCGAGAACGTCGTCCTCGGGGCCGAGCCCCGGCGCGGGGTGCTGCGCGACCGCGCGGCGGCGAGGCGGATCGTCCTCGAGCTGGCCGAGCGTCACGGGCTCGCGGTCGATCCCGACGCCACGATGGAGGACGTCACCGTCGGCATGCAGCAGCGGGCCGAGGTGCTGCGCGCGCTCTACCGCGGCGCGCGGATCCTCGTGCTCGACGAGCCGACCGCCGTCCTGACCGCGCAGGAGGCCGAGGAGCTGATGGCCATCCTGCGGCGGCTGAAGGCCTCGGGCACGTCGATCGTCCTGATCTCCCACAAGCTCCGCGAGGTCCTCGGGGTCGCGGACCGCGTGACGGTGATCCGCCGCGGCCGGCGGATCGCGACGCTCGACGCCGCCGGCGCGACCGCCCCCGAGCTGGCGCGGATGATGGTCGGCCGCGACCTGCCCGACGGCATCGTCAAGGAGCCGACGATGCCCGGCGGCGCCGCGCTCGAGGTCCGGGGGCTGACCGTCCGCGACGACCGCGGCCTGCTCGCCGTCGACGACGCGAGCCTCGCCGTCCGCACCGGCGAGATCGTCGCGCTGGCCGGCGTCGACGGCAACGGGCAGCGCGAGCTCGTGCAGGCCGTCTGCGGCCTCCGGGCCGCCGAGTCCGGCCACGTGCTGGTCGACGGCACCGAGATCACCGGCACCGGCGTGACCGGCGCCACCGACGCGGGCCTCGGCCACATCCCCGAGGACCGCCGCCGCGACGGCCTGGTCCTCGACTTCTCGATCGCCGAGAACCTCGCGCTCCGTCGCCTCCGGACGCCCGAGGTCACGCGGCGCGGGCTGCTGCGCCGCCGCCGGATGCGCGACACGGCCGCCGCGCTGATCGAGGACTTCGACGTCCGCGGGGGCGGGCCGGCCACGCCGGCGCGCAGCCTCTCGGGCGGCAACCAGCAGAAGGTCTCGATCGCCCGCGAGCTGGCCTGCGACCCGCGCGTCCTCGTCGCCGCGCAGCCGACCCGCGGCCTCGACGTCGGCGCGATCGACGCGGTCCACCGCCGCCTCGTCGCCGAGCGCGACGCCGGCCGGGCCGTGCTGCTCGTCTCGCTCGACCTCGACGAGGTGCGGGCGATCGCCGACCGGGTGCTCGTCATCGCCTCCGGCCGGATCGTCGCCGAGCTGCCGCCGACGGCCAGCGCCGCCGAGCTCGGTGCCGCGATGACCTCGTCCGGCGAGCCCGACCCCGAGCGGACCGCGGCGTGAGGACCCCGGTGCTCCCGGCGCGGCTGGCCCGCGCCGCGACGACGACGCGCGGCCTCGCCGGTCGCGGCGTCTCCCGCGTCGGCGTCCCGCTCGTCACGACCTTCCTGGCGTTCCTCGCCGGCGGCCTGGCGATCCTCGTCACCGGCAACGACCCGTTCGCGACGTACAAGGCGATCTTCGACGGCTCCGGCCTCTCCTGGCTGTTCCCGTGGACGGGTGGCGACACCCGCGAGATCGCGGCGTCCAGCCTGCAGCAGACGCTGATCGCGGCCGCGCCCCTGGCGCTCCTCGGTCTCGCCGTCGCCGTCGCCTACCGCGCCGGGCTGTTCAACATCGGCGGTCAGGGGCAGTACCTGGCGTCGAGCTCCATGGCGATCTGGGTCGGCTCGTCCTTCCACGGCATGCCGGCGCTGCCCCACGTGGTGATCACGGTCCTGGCGGGCGTGGCGATCGGCGCGCTCTGGGCGGGCATCGCGGGGGCCCTGCACGCGACCTCCGGCGCCAACGAGGTGATCACGACGATCATGCTCAACTGGGTCGCGATCTGGATCGGGTCCTACCTCTTCGGCCTCGGCGGGCCGCTGCAGAACACGGAGGACCGCTCCCTGCCGGTGTCGCCGGAGGTCGCGCAGTCCGCGCGGCTGCCCGTCTTCTGGGGCGACCCGGAGCTGCAGGGCCTGCACATCGGCTTCTTCCTGGCGATCCTCGGGCTCGTCGTCTACTGGGTCCTGATCGCGCGCTCGCGGGCGGGCTACGAGATCCGCGCCGTCGGCCTGAACCCCGAGGCCGCGCGGACGGCCGGCATCTCGCCCGGCCGCGTGACGGTCAAGGCGATGCTGATCTGCGGCGCCTTCGCCGGCCTGGCCGGCGCGATCGACGTCCTCGGCTGGGAGTACCGGATCTCGACGACCGACATCACCGTCTCCCAGATCGGCTTCCTCGGCATCGCGGTCGCGCTGCTCGGGCGCGGCAGCGCGGTCGGCATCGGGATCGCCGCCCTACTCTTCGGCGCGCTCACCACCGGTGCGTCGCAGCGCAACCTCGACCCCGAGATCTTCGACCCGGCCCTCGGGACGAACCTCACCCTGATCATCCAGGGGATCATCGTCCTCGTCGCCAGCGCGGACATCGTCCTGGGCGGGGCGGTGCGGTCCCTGGCGGCGCGCTCCTTCGGGCGGTTGCGAACGCTCGTCGCCCGACGCCGGGAGGCCTCGGCATGAGCACCACCGCGCCGCTCCCGAGCCCGGCCGAGCACCGACCCACGGTGGTCGGCGTCGCGACGGCCGAGGTCGTCGATCCCCGCGTGGCGCGCGTGGCGTGGGCGGCGGTCGTGCTGGCCGCGCTGGCGTTCTTCATCACGATCCCGCCGGTCACCCTGCGCACGCCGGCGCCCTCGGTGGTGCTCGGCGTGGTCGCCGCGGTCGGCGGCTGGTGGGCGGCGCGCGCCGGCGCCGGGCGCGTCGGCTGGGGCGCCGTGGTCGGCGCGGTGCTGGCGATCGTCGGCGCCTGGGTCGCGTCGGGCGCCGACGAGGCGAAGCTCGACCAGGTCGTCGTCTGGTCGGCGCTGTTCGCGGCCACCCTGCGCTTCGCGACGCCGCTGATCTTCGCCGCGCTCGGCGGGATCATCTCGGAGCGCGCCGGCGTGATCGCGCTGGGGCTCGAGGGGATGATGCTCAGCGGCGCGCTGTTCGCGGTCCTCGGGGCCGACCTGACGGACTCGTGGCTCCTCGGAGTCTTGGTCGGGATGCTCGGCGGGGTGGGGGTCGCGGCGATCTACGCGGTCTTCGCGATCACCCTGCGGGCGGACCAGGTGGTCGCCGGCACGGCGCTGAACCTGATGGCGCTCGGCGTCACCGGCTACGTCTTCGTGGCGCGGTACGGGGACGACGGCTCGCCCAAGGACCTCTCGCGCGTGCCGGAGCTCTCGCTCCCGGGCCTCGGCGGCGACGGCTTCTTCGCCGTGTCGATCGGCAGCGCGAGCCTCATGACGTGGTTCGCGCTGGTCGCGGTCGCGGCGGTCGCGTTCGTGCTCTTCCGGACGACGCCGGGCCTGCACCTGCGCGCGGTCGGCGAGCGGCCCGAGGCGGCCGAGTCCGCCGGGATCCCGGTCCTGCGCACGCGCTACCTCGCCGTGCTGGCGTCGGGCGCGATGGCCGGCCTGGGCGGCGCCTACCTCTCGCTCGCGCTCCTGGGGTCGTTCTCGCAGAACATGACGGCGGGCCGCGGCTTCATCGCGCTCGCCGCGGTCATCTTCGGCCGCTGGCGGCCGGGGGCGGCGCTGGCGGCCGCGCTGCTCTTCGGCTTCTCGAGCGCGATCGCCCGGCGGCTCGACGTCTTCTCGGACCAGCTGGCGACGCTGTTCAACGCGCTGCCGTACGTCCTGACGCTGATCGCGGTGGCCGGCCTGGTGGGCCGCTCGCGGGCCGCCGGGGCGCTCGGCAAGCCCTACGAGCGTGGCTGAGCGGCCTGCGGGTGCCCCGAGCCCCGCCGCAGCCCGGATGCGGCCCGGGCGGGCGGGATCGCATCAGTCGGGGCGGGGCCCGCACCCCCTTGCGGGTGCCCCGAGCCCCGCCGCAGCCCGATGCGATCGAGACCCGAGACGCTCGGGGCGGGGCCCGCACCCCCTCCCCGTCAGTCCTCGGCCAGCACCACGACGCGGTCGCTGACGTCCGGCGTCAGGACGGCGGACTTCGGCGGGTTGACGCGCACGCCGTAGGCCATCGCGGGGTCGCGGGCCTCGCTGGCGTCCCGGTAGCCGATCGCGGTCTCGCCGCGGCGGCGGGCCGCGTCGACGACGGTCGCGTACGAGACCTCCTGCCCGATGGCCACGTACTCGGCGGCCGGGCGCAGGTAGATCTCGGAGCCGTCGGCGTCGAGCAGGTCGGTGAAGACCGCGTCGAGGCGGGCCTCCTCGGAGATCTGCGCCAGGATCAGGCTGAGGATCTCGTCGGACACGATGACGTCGTCGACCTCGGCCACCTGGGCGAGCGCGCGGTTGCGGTCGTCGAGCATCTCGCTGACGATCGCGGGCCGGCGGCCCTCGGACGCCTTCGACGAGATCTCGCGCAGGTGGAGCAGCGTCACCAGCGTCCGGGCGTCGGCGCGCTGGACGTCGAGGTCGTCGGAGTAGCAGAGCACGATCACCTGGTCGTGCTCGACGATCTCGAGCCCGTCGAGGGTCGCGCGGTCCGTGGTGCGCCCGGAGCGGACGTCGACGGTGAGGTTGCGCAGCTCCGGGACGGACGGCTCGCCGAACTCCGAGACGACCGACAGCCGCGACCCGGGGGAGGCGTACTCGTCGAGCTCGGTGATGACGCTCAGCGCGCGCTCGTTCCAGCCGAGCACGAGGATCCGGGACGGTGGCTCGGGCCGCGGCGGCGACGCGACGACCGCGGCCCCGTCGACGACGCCGACGGCGGACCGGGCGCCGACGAGCCGGGAGTCGTCCTCGGCGATCACGACGAGCGTCCGGCCGTCGATCGGGGTGTCCATCGGCGGGTTCAGGCGGACGGTGCCGTCGTCGTCGGCGATGCCGATGACCGAGCAGTCCTCGTAGCCCATGAGGCTCTCGCCGTACGTGCCCGACGACAGCCGCGGCTCGTCGTGGAAGTAGATCTCGTCGCCGTCGAAGTCGAAGAGCTCGGTGTAGACCATCGCGGCGCCGGACTGGCGGGAGGTCTGGACGATCAGGCGCGCGACGGTCTCGCGCTTGTTGACGATCACCACGCCGGAGCCCGCGACCATCCGCGCGGCCTCGAGGTAGTCCGGGTCCTCGATCTCCACGACGACGTGCAGCGGCCGGTCGCCGGTGCGCGGCACGTGGGTGAGGGCGAGGAGGGTCTTGATCGCCTCGCTGTCGGGCTCGTCGCCGTCGGGGGCCAGGACGATGATCGAGCGCGCGGCCTCGTGGTTGCCGATCCGCAGGTCGGTGACGTCGATCGGGGAGCCCGTGCGGCAGATCACGCGGGTGCCGCGCAGGTCGCCGGCGCGCTCGCGGATCTCCTCCTCCATCTCCACCTTGTCGCGCGGCGCGAGGATCACGACGGACGGCTTCTTGCGGCTCTCGTTGGCGATCGACAGCTCGCGGAGGATCGTCATGACCGCGTCGGACCAGCCGAGGATCAGGGTGTGGTCCTCCTCGAGGACGCGCGAGCGGCCGCGGCGCAGCTCCATCAGGCGCGTGTCGATCGCGGTCGCGATCACGCCGATCAGGGCGGAGACGACGAACAGGCCGGCGATCGTCAGCGCCAGCATCGTCAGCAGGAAGCGCCAGGAGCCGCTGTCGCCGGCGACCGTGCCCGGGTCCAGGGCGTGCATCAGGCTGTTGAACAGCTGCTGGCGGACGCCGGGGCGGCCGTCGTCGCCCGACGGTGCGATCTGCGTGATCAGCACGACCACGCTGAAGAGCACGATCAGGACGAGCGTCGCGACGGCGAGCCACCCGACGAGCGCCGAGGCGCCCCGGGCCATGCTGTTGTCGAAGCGGTACCGCAGCCGCTCGCGGAGGGCTGGTCGGCCCTCGTGCTCGCGGCCCCGCGGGCCGGGCTTTGCGGGCGTGGGGTCCGTGGCGGAGCGCGTCAGCCGCTCCCGTGTCTGGCGGCCGGTTCGCGACATATCCGCGCCACCCTACTCGGGGTCAGCACCGCTGCGCGGTGTGTTCGTTCCTGCGTGGACGTCCCTCCGAGCGGCGCGCCGCCAGGTCGGCGGGGGACGCGGCGGCGTCGCGGGGCGCGGGCGCGAGGGGTGCAGGGAACGCCGGTTGCCGGAACGGCGCCGCGCGGTCCGCCGGGACGCCCCGGCGGGTGCCGGCCACCGAGGTCACGGGACGGCCCGTGGGCCGCGATGGTTCGTCGCCGATCCCTCCCGTCTGCCACCGTGGGCCCGATGGAGGTGCGACGGACGACGGTCGGCGCGTTCCCGGCGCTCGTGGCGGGGGAGGGCCCGCCGCTCGTCGTCCTGGCGGGCCTGACGCCGGACGTCGGGGTCGACGGCTCCGCGATGCGCCGCGCGCACGTCCGGACGATGGCCGCGTTCGCGGCCGCGGCCGAGGTCACGTACCTGAACCGGCGGCGCGGGCTGCCGCGCGGCGCGACGATGGCCGTGCTGGCGGCGGAGCACGCCGACGCGCTCCGGACGGCGTTCGACGGGCCGGTCGACCTTGCGGGGCTCTCGACGGGCGGCAGCATCGCGCAGCAGCTGGCGGCGGACCACCCGGACGTCGTCCGTCGGCTCGTCCTGGTCTCCACGGGCTGCCGTCTCGGTCCGCGGGCGCGGGAGGAGCAGCGACGGGTCGCCGAGGCGGTCCGCGCCGGCAGACCGCGCCGGGCGTTCGCCGAGCTCGGCCGCGACCTGGCCCCGGGGCCGGCGGGGCTCGTGCCGGCCGCGGCGGCCTGGGCGGTCGGACCGCGGCTGTTCCCGGGCCCGCTCGACGACCTGGCCACGACGATCGAGGCCGAGGACGGCTTCGACCTGGTGCGCTGCGCCGCCCCGATCCGGGCCCCGACGCTGCTGGTCGTCGGCGGCCGCGACCCGTACTACCCGGCCTCGATCGTGGAGGAGACCCTGCGCCTGATCCCCGGTGCCCACCTGGACCTGCACCCCCGGCGCGGGCACGTGTCGACGCTCGCGGCGCCGGGGCTGCCGGCCACCCTGGCGGGGTTCCTGGGCTGAGGGACCGCGCGGCGCGGCGCTCGACGGTCGACGGGCCGGGGCGCTGGGTGGGGGTCGGTCGATGAGCGGCCACGCGGTGTCCACGATCGACCGCGGGTGGCGGGCGTCGTCCGGAACGCGGTGGGGGTCGGTCGATGAGCGGCCACGCGGTGTCCACGATCGACCGCCGAGCGCTGCGCCCACCGGTCACGCGGATCGCGCCGGGGAACGACGAACGCCCGGCACGAGGTGCCGGGCGTCGGGTCCTGCGGGGCGGCCGGGGCCGCCCGCCGAAGGCTGAGGCCTAGCGGTCGTCGCGACGGCCGCGGCCGCCACGCTCCGGCTTGTCCTCGCCGCGGTCCTCGCGGCCCGGCATGGAGATCATGCGGGGGTGCGGGTAGGGCAGCAGCGCGAGCTCGCGGGCCTGCTTGACGGCGCGAGCGGCGTGGGCCTGGTCGCGGGCGTTCAGACCGGTCGCGCGACGCGAGCGGATCTTGCCCTTCTCCGTGACGAGCGCGCGGAGCGCGTCGACGTGCAGGTGATCGATCTGCGCGACCTGCTCCTTGGTGAGCTTGGGGGTCCGACGGGGACCGCCCTTAGGAGAGCGCCGGCCACGGGCCGGCTTCGTGGAGGGTCGAGCCATAGACGCGGCATTGTGGCACAGGCCCGCGGCCCGATGCCGCGCGGGGTGGCCCCGGCCCGCGGGGTGCTCAGGCGGGCGGCGGGCCGTCCGCGGACGGCTTGGCCGGGTGCCCCGCCGCGGACGATCGGCCGTCGCGGACCCAGCGGCGCGCCTCGGTCGAGCTGACGGCGATCAGGATCAGGACGGCGATGCCGGTCGTCGCGACGAGCAGGAGGCTGACGTGGCCGGCGCCGCTCAGCGCCGCGAGCTGGGTGCTCGCCTCCACGCCGCACACGGCCATCAGCAGGGTCCGGGCCCACCGCAGTCGCCGGAGCGTGAGGAGCCAGAGGACGACGATCAGCCCCGCGCCGGCGCCCAGCACGACCAGCTGGGCCGTTGCCACGTCGGGCAGCCAGCGGGCCCGCGGGCCCCCGAGCAGGGCGACGAGCAGGCCGACGAGCGAGAGTGCGGCCTTCGACGCGCTCAGCCCGCCGCTGAGCAGCAACGCCGGGGGCGGCAGGCGCGGCGACGCCGCCACGGGCGCGTCGGGGGGCGTCGGTGCCGCGTCCTCCGGTGCGGGCCCCAGGCCGGTCAGGTCGAGGATCGGCAGGCCGCCGTCGGTGTGGACGACGTCCCCGCCCCCGTTGCGGGTGTGGAACGCGGTGGCGAAGTCGGCGATGACGCGCAGGCGGGCCTCGGGGCAGGCGTAGCGGACGGTGGCGATCACGAAGTCGCGCTCCACGTCGATGTCCGCGTCGACCTTGTGCGTCACCTGGAGCGTGAACAGCGACAGGCCCACCGCGCGGTCGTAGGTGCCGGCGGCGAGCCACTCGACGCGCTGCCCGCCGGGCAGCCGCCAGCCCTCCGGGACGGGCCAGAACCGCACGTGGTGGCGCTGGGACGCGTTGCCGTCGACCTCCTGCTCGTACGCGAACGCCTGCCGGCGGCCGAACAGCAGCAGGGGCGAGACCGGCGCCGCGGGGTAGGAGCGGCGGAGGGCGGACGAGACGACGATCCCCCACGACGAGCGGAGCGTGACCTCGTCGGCCCGCGTCCAGCCCGCGCGCCGCATGGCTGCGTTCATCGCCTGCTCGCTCCCGTCCAGGGCGAGGTTGACCGGGTCGCCGAGCACGCCGATCCCCGTGACGGTGCGGCCGATGAAGTAGTCGGGGACGTAGATCCGTGCGAGCACCTCCTGCAGCCGGGGCAGCCCGACGTAGGCGACGAGGAGCCAGAAGACCGCGACGGTCACGATCGCGAGCCACGAGAACGTCAGCTCCCGCGCGACCAGCACCCAGCCGAGCCAGAGGACCAGGACGGCGCCGACGAGGAAGAACGTGCCGTCGATCGCGTCCTCGACGGTCCACGTGCGGCCGACCTTGCCCGGGGCACGGACGTAGCGCGGCCGCTCGGCGGGCGGTGGGGTGTCGACGGGGGTCCCGGCGCCCGTCACGGGCGATCGTCCCCCAGGCCCCCGATCGCGAGGGAGCCGTCCGAGGGGCTCGGCGGCTCCTGCGCGACGGCGGCCGCGGTGGTCGCCTCGTCGGCCGCCCCCGCCGGCGCGGCGGGCGGGTCGTCGAGGAGCTCCGCGGACGGAACGAAGAAGAGGGCGCCGGTGACTGCGGTCGAGAAGTCGAGGATCCGGTCGGTGGTGCCGCGCGGGCTGCCGAGGAACATGTTCTCGAGCATCTGCTCCGTGACCGCCGGGTCGGCGGCGTAGCCGATGAAGAACGTGCCGTACTCGGCGGCGCCGACGCGCCCGAACGGCATGTTGTGCCGGAGGATCTGGCGCTGCTCCCCGTCGGGCCCCTCGATGACGTTCAGCGCGAGGTGCGAGCTCGGCGCCTTCCGCTCGTCGGGGTACTCGACGTCGTCGAGCTTGGTGCGGCCGATCGCCGCCTCCTGGTCCTCGACGCTCAGCGCGTTCCACGCCGCGAGGTCGTGGAGGTACTTCTGCACGACGACGTAGCCGCCGCCCGCGAACGACGGGTCCTCGTCGCCGATCAGCACCGCGTCGCGCGCCGCGGCGCCCTCGGGGTTCTCGGTCCCGTCGACGAACCCCAGCACGTCGCGCTGGTCGAAGGAGCGGAAGCCGTGGATCTCGTCGACGACCGTCGCGGCGCCGTCCAGCCGCTCGACGATGAGCCGCGCGAGCTCGAAGCAGAGGTCCAGGCGATGCGCGCGGAGGTGGAAGAGGAGGTCGCCGGGCGTCGACGGCGCGCGGTGCCGCGGGCCGCGCAGCTCGCGGAACGGGTGCAGCGACGCGGGACGCGGCGATCCGAAGAGCCGGTCCCACAGAGCGGAGCCGATCCCCGTGACGCAGGTCAGCCGGGCCTCCGGGATCCGGAAGCCGACCGACCGCCGCAGGCCGCTGACGTCCGGCAGCAGGTCGCGGACGACGGTCTCGCCGCCCGGCTCGACGGTCAGCGTGAGGAACATCGCCGCCTCGGTGATCGGCGCGAGGATGGCCTGGGGCTCGGGGTGCGTCATCGCAGGACCTCCACGATCGGGTGCTCGCCGTCAGGCCAGCGTCGGGGCGTCCGGCCAGCCGGCGGGCATCGGGAACGCCTCGTCGCCGATCCCGAGGACGATCGGCTCGCCCGCGTCACGCGCCCGGGCGGTCACCGAGAACGCGACGCCGGCCCGGGTGGTGTCCCACGCGAGCTGCAGGACGGTGCCCTCGGGCAGCTGTGCGGCGGTCTCGGCGACGCCGATCGCGCGGTGCTCGACGCCGCCGAGCGGGGCGGCGATGTCGCCCGTCTCGGGGTCGGCGTCGAAGATCGGCAGCTGCTTGAACGCGAACAGCGGCGGGACGGCGACGTCCAGCGGGCCGGCGTGCGGCAGGTGGACGACGTGCTCGCCGCGCGCGACCTCGATCGGCGCCAGGCGCGCGACATCGATCACCGCGGGCGGCTCGTCGGCCTCGGGCGGGACGATCGCCGTCGCGCGGATCGCGGACGCGGCGTGCAGCAGCTCGTGGAGCAGCGCGACGACCCCGTCGAGGGGCCCGACGCTGCTGACCAGGGCGATGCGGTCGTCGACCGGCTCGTCGTCGGTGCCGGCGGAGGGGGGAGTGCTCATGGGCGGGGAGTCGTCTGCGAGGGGATGGAGGACGGGCGGCCGGTGCGGTAGGTCTGGGCGACGGCGCGGGCCCACGGGGCATCGCCCCAGCGGGCGGCCTGCTCCGCGACGGTGCGCTCGACGTCGTAGCCGACGCGCCGCAGGGTCACGACGCCGTCGTCTGCGAGGAGACCGTACGCGGCGCGCGGGTCGCCGTCGAACGGCAGGCCGACGCTGCCGGGGTTGACGACCGTCGTCGTGCCGCCGTCGCGGCGCTCCACGTCGCGGCGCATCTGCACGTGGGTGTGGCCGACGACGAGCAGCGGCGGGGTGCGCGCCTCGAGCAGGTCGGCGTCGCCGTCCGCGGCCGCGGCCCCGAAGCCCGCGACGTCGGAGCGGGGCGACGCGTGCCACGCCTCGCCGCCGGGGATCGGCTGCCAGCGGGGCAGGGCGTAGAGCTCGGCGACGGTCTTCGGGCCGAGCGCGTCGCGGGCGGCGGTGACGCCGCCGCGGGCGAGCGGGACGGGCGGGACGTCGGCGGACTCGACGGCCCAGCGCTCGTGGTTGCCGCGGATCCAGCGGGCGCCGTCCAGGGCGCGCAGGCGGCGCAGGGTGTCGACCGGCCAGGGGCCGAAGGCGCTGACGTCACCGCCGACCAGCCAGTCGTCGGCGCCAGCCGCCGCGGCGTCCTCCAGCACGGCCTCGAGCGCGGCGAGGTTGCCGTGCACGTCGTAGAGCAGGGCGAGCACCGGGCCACCGTACCGACGCGCCGCGGGCGGCACCAGCGGACGGACGATCGAGTGCCCGGGATCGCCCCCTCCGGCTACCACCTGGCGTTCCTCGTCGGCGCCGCCCTGATGGTGCTCGCCGCCCTGGTCACCGCGGTCGTCGTCCGCGGCCGCGACGTGGCGGAGATCGATCCGGACCAGCTCGTCGCCGTGGCGGCGTAGGGTGGAGGGGTGAGCACCGAGGCACCGGAGTCCGTCGAACGGCCCATGCGCGCCGACGCCCTGCGCAACCGCGAGCGCGTGCTCGCGGCCGCGCAGGAGGCGTTCGCCGAGGGTGGCCCGGACGTCGCCGTCGCCGAGATCGCCCGCCGGGCGGGCGTCGGCGCCGGCACGTTGTTCCGGCACTTCCCGACGAAGCAGGACCTGATGCTCGCGGTGCTGGACGCCACGTTCGCGGGTGTCGTGACCGCGATCGACGACGCGCTGGCGATGGACGATCCGTGGGACGCGCTCGTCCAGGTGCTGACCGCCACCGCCGAGGTCCAGGCGCGCGACCGCACGTTCCTGTCGGCCGTGGGGCCGGAGCTCTTCGGCGACGAGCACTTCGTCCGCCGCAACGAGGCGATGATGGACGGCATCGCGGAGCTGCTGCAGCGGGCCCAGAAGTCCGGCGTCGTGCGCGACGACCTCGCCGCGGAGGACCTGCCGTTCCTGCTGGCCGCCCTCGGCGGCGCGACCGAGCACTGCGGCGGCGGCAACATCGACGGCGTGTCGGCCGACCTCTGGCGCCGCTACCTGGGGATCGTGCTCGACGGGCTGCGGCCCGCGGGCGCCCACCCGCTGCCGATCCCCGCGCCCACCCGCAAGCAGCTGCTGGCCACGAAGGCCGCCTCGCACGCGCCGCGCTGCTGAGCGGCGCTGGACGCCGGCACGCCGGTCCCGCGGGGCTGTCGCCTGTCCCGGCCCCGGGAGCGGGACCGACGGTCCGGAGGCGTACCCTCGTGCCGTGCCGGATCCGGTCCACGCCGCCCCCCGTCGCCTCGCCGACGTGGACCCGCGCCACCTCGCCGTCGAGGGCCTCTGGGCCGCCATCGGGGTGGCGCTGGCGACCGCGGCCGTCGGACTGCTGAAGGAGACGGCGCCGGTCGTCTCGCTCGGCGTCCTCTACGTCGTGCCCGTGCTGCTCGTCGCCACCCGGGCCGGGGTCGGCCTCGGGATCGCGACGTCGGTCCTCTCGATCGCGGCCTACAACTGGTGGGAGCTGCCGCCGGTCCACCGCTTCACGATCGACGACAGCCGGCACTGGGCGGCGCTCGCCGTGCTGCTGATCGTCGCGGTCGTCTCGGCCCGGATCGCCGAGGCCGGCCGGCGGGAGGCGCAGCGCGCCGACCGCGCGCGCCGCGAGGCCGACCTCGTGGCCGACCTCACGACGATCGTCCTGACCCCGCGCGGCGTGGCGTCCGCGCTGCCCGAGGCGGCGGCGCGCCTGGGCGACCACCTCGGGGCCGCGGTCGAGGTGCTCCCGTGGGACCCGCAGCAGGCCCCGGAGCGGTCCCGGCCGGCCGGGGTCCTCGTCCTCGACGGCCCCGACGGCCCGGTCGGGCTCCTCCGGTGGACCGGTCCCCTGGACGCACGGGACGAGGCCGCGCTGGCGTCCCGGGTCGCCCCGGCGCTGGGCGCGGTCGTGGCCGCCGGGGTGGAGCGCGAGCGCCTGGCCCGCGAGGCCGTGGAGGCCGCCGCGCTGCGGCGCTCCAACGAGGTCGCGACGACGCTGCTGCGGACCGTCGGGCACGACCTGCGGACCCCCATCACCCAGATCTCGGTCGCGGCGGCGGCGCTCGGGGCGGCGTCGGCGACCGACGAGGAGCGCGACGAGCTGGCGGCGGGGATCCTCGAGGGCAGCGACCGGCTCGCGGGCCTGATCGGCAAGCTCCTGGACCTCTCGCGGCTGGAGGCCGGCGCGGCCGCGCCGCACCCCGACGACGTGCCGCTCGACGACGTCGTCCGCGACGCGCTCCAGGAGATGGAGGCCACCCATCCGGAGGCCGCGTCGGTGCGGGTGGAGACCGAGGACCCGCCGCCCCGGGCGCGCGTCGACCCCGTCCAGATCGCGCGGATCGTCGTCAACCTCGTCGAGAACGCGCTCATCCACGGCCGCGACCGCTCGACGGGCCGGGCCGACGTCCTCGTCCGGGTCGCGAGCCGCCGTGGTCTCGCGGTCGTCCGGGTCGTCGACGGCGGCCCGGGCCTGGCACCCGGCGGTCGCGACGAGCTGTTCCTGCCGTTCCGGCGCGGCGGTGCCGCGGCGGGCCCCGGCAGCGGCCTGGGCCTGGCGATCGCCCGCGGGTTCGCCGAGGCCAACGGCGGCACGCTGCGCGCCGAGAGCTACCCGGGGCAGGGGACGGCGTTCGTGCTGGAGCTGCCGCCGGCGGAGACCGGGGGCGACGTCAGGACGGACGGCCCCGCGCCGCGGCCCCGCGCCGACGGCCCGCCGACCCGGCCGCGGCCGGTCCCGCCCACGGACCCGGAGGAGCGCCCGTGAGCGCCGGAGGCCGCACCGTCCTGGTCGTCGACGACGAGCGCCAGATCGTCCGCGCGCTGCGGGTGCTCCTGCGCGACGCGGGCTTCGAGGCGCTGCCCGCGGGCGGCGTCGAGGAGGCCCTGGACCTCGCCGCGCTGCACGCCCCCGAGGCCGCGATCGTCGACCTGATGCTGCCCGACGGCAGCGGCGTCGACGTCTGCCGCGGCCTGCGCGAGTGGACGCAGGTGCCGATCATCGTGCTCTCCGCGGTGGACGAGGAGTCCGAGAAGGTCCGCGCGCTGGAGGCCGGCGCCGACGACTACGTCACCAAGCCGTTCGGGCCCGACGAGCTGCTGGCCCGCCTGCGGGCGGCGCTGCGCCGCGCCGCCCCGGCCGCGGACGAGCCGGTCCTGCGGGTCGGCGACCTCGAGATCGACCTCGCCGACCACCGCGTGCTGCGGGCGGGGGAGGAGCTGCACCTGACCCCGATCGAGTTCGGGCTGCTGCGCACCCTCGTCCGCCACCGCGGCCGCCTGCTGACCCACTCGGCGCTGCTGCTCGAGGTCTGGGGCGCCGCCTACGCCGACGACACCGCGACGCTGCGCACCCACATCGCGAACCTGCGCCGGAAGCTCGAGGCGCCCGGCCCGGACGGCACCGTCGGACGCTCCGCCCGGCTGATCCGTACCGAGACGGGCGTCGGGTACCGGCTGGTGGGGTGAGGGGCGGGCCGCTGGCGCCCGGTGCCGCCGACGTGGCGCCGGAGACCGGTGCCGTGCCGGCGGTCCCGCAGGCCGCGGTGCTCCGCGGTCAGCCCCGCCGGCCGTGACGCCGGACGATCCGCTGGACCTCCGGCGGCTCCCGGAAGAGCGGGGCCGTCGCGCCGTCGAGCGGGAGGCGCTCGAACCGCTCGACCGTGATCCGCTGGACGAGGACGAGCCGGCCCGCGCCGCCGCCCTCCGCGGCCGCGACGGCGGCGTTCGCCCGCGCCCGGGCGTCGAGGCCGGGATCCGCGGCCGTCGTCGTCGGCGGGCGCTCCGCGGTCGTCGCGCCGGTCGCACCGGTCGCCGTCGGACGCGGGGTCGTGGCCGAGGGCGGGCGGGACGCGGTCGTGGCCGGGGTCGTCGCGGTGGTGCTCTCGGAGGGCGTGGTCGTCGTGGTCCCCGGACGCGTCGGGACGGCCGGCCGCGTCGAGGTCGCCGGCCGGGTCGCCGTCGCGCCGGTCGCGCGGGTCGCCGTCGTGGG
>NZ_JBFAPC010000126.1:0-16769 GCF_040675535.1 Patulibacter sp. NPDC049589
GGCCGTCCGGTGCGGTCAGCGTGGCGGTGAGGTCGGCGACGAACGTGTGATCGATCCCCACCGTGGTCGAGCCGATGGTCGTCGAGCACTCGGTGCCGTCGATCGAGAAGGTCAGTGACGAGGCGTAGCCGACCCCGCTGACGTCCACGGTGGCGGTCGCGCCGGTCGGGTCGTTGTCCGGGATCGGCACCGGCGTTCCGCTGTACGCGAAGTCGCTCACCGCCGTCGACGGCTGCCCGGTCGGCACCACCACGGTGCTGGTGGTCGGGGACAGGATGCCGGCGAACGAGGTCCGTACCGACAGGGTGACCGGTCGACCGAGCGGGTAGTCGGCGGCCAGCGTCAGCCGGTAGTTCCTCGACCTGGAGGCGCCCGCCGCGATGTTCCCGTAGGAGGCGGCGCGCGGTGTCACCGTGGCCCGCGGGTCGTCCGAGTCGACCACCACGTTGACGCCGGTTGCCGTACCGTCGCCGACGTTCTCCGCCGGCAGCGCCACGGTGGCCTGCTCACCGGGCTCCAGATAGGCGTCGCCGTCGCCGGTGGCCGGGGTGATGGTCGGCGTGCCGGCCCGCACCAGCGGTTGCGGGGTGGCGCCGGTGTTGCGCAGGACCAGGTCACCGCGGATCACCCCGTGGCCGCTGCGGTTGTCGTAACCTGCCGGCGCCAGGTCGAGCGCGGTGCTGTTGAGCGCGGCCCGGATCTCGGCGTTGGTCATGCCCGGGTTACCGGACAGGGCCAGCGCGGCGATCGCGGCTGCGTGCGGGGCGGCCGCCGAGGTGCCGAAGAACGGTGCGAAGTCGGGGATCGAGGTGGTCACCCCGTCGGCGGCGGCGATCTCCGGCTTGACCCGTACGGTCCCGCCGGTCGCGCTGAAGTCGTCAGTCCTACGACCCCGACGGGGACGGCGACCTGCACGTGATCGCCATCGGCGGCGACGTCACGACGCCCGGGATCACTGTCTTCGACGTCCGCCGGACGCTCCGCCCGCGCCGCGACCCGGTGAAGGGCGAGTACGTCACGGGCGCCGGCCCGGTCTTCCGCGGCAGCCTGCGGCAGCGGCAGATCCAGGTCGACGTCTTCCGGGTCTGGCGGCCGTAGGGGCCCGCTCGTGGGGCCCTGGGCTCCGGGGACCCACGGGGGGCTCAGTCGCGCCGGGGGCGCCAGCCGGTCATCGCGGCGGTGAGGCCGTCGGCGTCCAGCGGGGCGGAGGGCATCGGGGTGCGCGCGCCGGGGTTGGCGCGCAGCCCGTCGATGACGAGCGTGAACATCCGCCGCCAGACCGCCGGGTCGACCTCGCGGGTGTAGTCCACCGACGCGCCGACCATCATCTGGATCATCGGCATGTCGGTCGTATCGGCGTCCGGGCGGAGGCTGCCGTCGGCCTGCGCGCGCTCGACGAGGGCCCGCACGAGCGGCTCGATCCGCTCGCGGCCGGCGATGGCGCAGCCGCTCTGCTGGCCCATCCGGGCGCCGAGCAGGAGCTCCTTCAGGCCGCGGTTCTGCGCTTGGCGCTCCAGGGCGGTGCGCAGGAAGTGCTCCAGGCCGTCCCACGGGTCCTCGATCGCGAGCCCGGCCTCGGCGATCGACACGATCTCGTCGAGCTGGTCGTCGAAGAGGGCGTCGATCAGCGCCTCCTTGTTGGGGAAGCGCCGGTAGACGGTCCCGACGCCGACCTCGGCGTGCTGGGCGATCTCGTCGAGGCTCGCGCCGAGCCCGTGATCCGCGAAGACCTCGGCGGCGGCGTCGAGGATGCGGCGCCGGTTGCGCTCCGCATCACGCCGCAGCGGGCGGGCGGCGCTCGGATCGGCGGTGGTCTCCATGTGCACAGACTAGAGCAGAAAGCAGTATGCGGAGGATCACACTCCATATGGAGGATGTCCCTCCGTTTGCGTGCTACGGTGCTTCGGAACGCCGGGGGACCGCCCCCGCATCCCGGCCCGCACCCTTCAGAAGGACCCGCATGTCTACCTCCCCGACCGAGACCACGGTCGATCCACACCACGAGCGCCGCTGGCTGATCCTCGGCATCCTCGGCATCGCCCAGCTGATGGTGATCCTGGACGCGACGATCGTGAACATCGCGCTCCCGTCCGCCCAGTCGGACCTCGGCTTCTCCGACGACAACCGCCAGTGGGTCATCACGGCCTACGCGCTGGCGTTCGGCTCGCTCCTGCTGCTCGGCGGCAAGATCGGCGACCTCATCGGTCGCAAGCACGTCTTCATCATCGGCCTGCTCGGCTTCGCGGTCGCCTCCGCCATCGGCGGCGCCGCCGGGTCGTTCGGCGTCCTCGTCGTCGCCCGCGCCCTGCAGGGCGTCTTCGGCGCGCTGCTCGCCCCGGCCGCCCTCTCCCTCCTCACCACTACGTTCACGGACCCGGTCGAGCGCAACAAGGCGTTCGGCGTCTTCGGCGCGATCGCCGGCGTCGGCGGCGGCGTCGGCCTGCTGCTCGGCGGCATCCTCACCGAGTACCTGTCCTGGCGCTGGTGCCTCTACGTGAACCTCTTCTTCGCGATCCCCGCGGCGATCGGCGCCTTCACGGTCCTGCACGCCGGCACGCAGCACGCCAAGGGCCAGCGCCCGAAGCTCGACATCCCCGGCACCGTGGCGATCACGGGTGGTCTGTTCGCGCTGGTCTACGGCTTCTCGAACTCCGAGACCAACGGCTGGAGCGACCCGCTGACGATCGTCATGCTCGCCGCGTCGGTCGTCCTGATCGTGTCGTTCGTGTTCATCCAGCTACGGGTCAAGAACCCGCTGCTGCCGATGCGCGTCGTCCTGGACCGCAACCGCGGCGGGTCGTACCTGGCCTTCGGCATCGTCTCGACCGGCATGTTCGGCGTCTTCCTCTTCCTGACGTACTACCTGCAGCGCACGCTCGGGTTCTCGCCGGTCGAGACGGGCCTCGCGTTCCTGGCGATGAACTTCGCGATCATGATCTCGATCGGCATCTGCAGCCAGATCCTGCTCCCGCGCTTCGGCCCGCGGCCGCTCGTGGCGGGTGGCATGGCGCTCGCGGCGATCGCGATGGCGATCTTCGCCCAGCTCGAGGTCACCTCCGGCTACGCCACGGGCGTCCTGCCGGGCCTGCTGGTCATGGGCATCGGCATGGGTGGCGTCTTCTCCGCGGCGATGGCCTCGGCCACCCTCGGCGTCGACCCGAAGGACGCGGGCGTCGCCTCGGCGATGGTCAACACGACCCAGCAGGTCGGCGGCTCGATCGGCACCGCGCTGCTCTCGACGCTCTTCGCGAGCGCCGTGACGGGCTTCGCCAAGGACAACGGCGACCGCTTCCGCGGCGAGGAGCTCGCGCTCCAGGCCTCGATGCACGGCTACGTCACCGCGTTCTGGATCGCCTCCGGCATCCTGGCGTTCGGTGCCGTCGTCACCGGGCTGCTGCTGCGCTCCGGTGCCGCCCCGGTGCCCGAGCCCGGCGCCGAGCCGATCCTCGCGCACTGATCGTGGCGGGCGGCTCCCGGCCGCCACGTCGTAGGACCCGAACGCCCCGGCCCCGCCGGGGCGTTCGGCGTTCCGGCGGGGCCGGGGCGTTCGGCGTTCCGGGGCCGGACGGGCGGGTCGGCCGGACGGGCGGCTCCGGCCGGCGGCGGCGACCAGGATCGGTACCTGGGAGGAACGTTTCCTGGTCGGCGTGGCGGGGGCGGTCGGCGGGCGGCTCCGGCCGGCGGCGGCGACCAGGATTGCTACCCGGGAGGAACGTTTCCTGGTCGGCGTCACCGGGTGGGGAGGCGGTCGCCGGTCGTGGACGACCGGCCGCGGCGGGACGTCGACCGGGCGATCGCGGGCCGGTGCGCTGCGATGATGCGCCCGTGGCTGCCGACGACGTCCCGCCGATCGACCCCCGCACGGAGCGCATGACCCCGATGTACCGGGCGGTCATGGTCGTCGCCGGCGGGATCGTGAAGCACTGGGGCCGGCTCGAGGTCGAGGGCCTCGAGCACCTGCCCGACGGCCCGCTGCTCCTGATCGGCAACCACGACTCCAACTGGGACCCGGTCGCGATCGGCAAGGCCGGCGAGCCCCGCCGCCAGATCCGCGCGCTGGCGAAGTCCACCCTGTGGAAGACGAAGCCCCTGGCGTTCGTGATGAACGGCATGGGACAGATCCCCGTCCGCCGCGGCCAGAACGACGCGCATGCCCTGGACAAGGCGATCGCCGAGCTCGCGTCCGGCGCCTGCATCGGCGTCTTCCCCGAGGGCACGATCTCCCGCGGCACCTACCTGCGACCCCGCAGCGGCGCGGGCCGCCTCGCCCAGGCCGTGCCGGCGGCGACCGTCGTCTGCGTCACGGTCACGGGCACCGTCGACCTGATCCGCTTCCCGCTGCGGCCGCGGATCGCCGTCCGCTTCTTCCCCCCGCGCGGTGGTCAGATCGGCGCCGGCGAGGAGCCGGGCGCCTTCATGGTCCGCGTCGTCGAGGAGATCCGCGAGCGCGCTCCGGTCGCGATCCCCGGCCGGTGCCGCACCGCGGAGAAGCTCCGCCGGGCCGCCGAGCAGCAGGCCGCCGAGGCCCCGTCGGCGCCGGACGCGCGGGCCGACGGCGATCTCGCGGCCCCCGCGTCCTGAGGGACGGGCCGGCCCGACCGGCGGCCGCTCAGCCGACGCCGCCGGCCCGCACGCGCGCCGCCATCTCCTTGGACTCGGCGCGGTAGACCTCGCCGTCGGAGAGCTCGAGGACGGGCAGCTTGCTCTGCCCGCTCAGCGCCTCGACCTTCGGGCGCCTGCCCTTGCCCCAGCCCTCCTTGACGACCTCGTACTCGACCCCCTGCTCGTCAAGCGCCTTCTGGACGACCCAGCAGGCGTCGAGGTTCGTGTGCAGGAACGTGTAGTTGCAGCGGTGGAGCTTGACCTTGGCCATGGGGCCACCGTACCCGCGGCGGGGGTGCCGCACCAGGGGAGATCCGGGGGACCCGGAGCGGCTCGCGGGCGGCGTCGGTCGCCCACGATCCGGGCGCGCGTGACGATCTGCCGACGTCCGGTCACAACCCGGGACGCTCGTGGCATATACGGGGTGTGCGTGGATGGGCGACCCTGACCGACGAGGAGCTGCTGGCCGAGGTCCGCCCCGGGCGGGCGGGGCCCGCGTTCGCCGAGCTCTACGCCCGCCACGAGCGCACGATCCTCGCCTACTTCGCCCGGCGCGTCCGCGGCGCCGACGTCGCCGCGGACCTGATGGCCGAGACATTCGTCGAGGCGCTGGCGTCCCGCGAGCGGTTCCGGCCGCAGGGCGCGCACTCCGCCGTCACCTGGCTGTTCGGGATCGCCCGCCACACGCTGCTGCGCAGCGTCCGTCGTGGTCGGGTCGAGGACCGGGCCCGCCGGCGCCTCGGCCTCGTCCGCCCCGCGCTGGACGACGAGCACCTCGCCGCGATCGACGAGCTGCTCGGCGGTCCGGGCCTGCTCGCCGCCCTCGAGTCGCTGCCGGCCGATCAACGCGACGCCGTCCGCGCACACGTCCTGGAGGAGGACGAGTACGCGGTGATCGCGGCGCGCCTGTCCTGCTCCGAAGCCGTCGTCCGCAAGCGCGTCAGCCGCGGCCTCGCCCGGCTGCGCCGCCACACCGAGGAGACCCGATGAGCCCGCTCTTCCCCCGATTCGCCGGCGAGCTGGCCGAGGCCGCCGAGGCCCGGGCCCGTCCCCGACGACGACTGCACCTGCCGATCGTCGGCGCGAGCGTGGTCGTGGTCGTCGCCGCGGGCGGCATCGCGACCGCCGCCACGGGCGTCTGGAGCCCGCAGCTGGGCGACGCGCGCCGCGGGTCGCCGACGGCCAGCGCCACGGGCGTCCCGGACGAGCAGCTCGCCCGCTTGGCGGTCCTGCGGCGCCCGGCGACCGCCGGCGACCACGGCGCGGAGGTCCGCCGCGCCCTGACCTTCATCAGTCCGCAGGGCATCCGGGGGATCCGCACCGATGCCGTCCGGCTGCTGGCCCCGGCCCCGGCCGGCGCACGGACCGCCGGTGCCGAGGTCCTGATCCCGGCCCAGCGGGCGAACGGGATCTCCGACGCGCTGTGCCTGTTCACGGTGGACCCGACCGAGGGCGGAGGCGTCGGCTGCTACAGCACGCGCCAGGTGTTGGAGGGCCAGGCGGTCGGCAGCATGCAGCGCAACGCGACGCCGACGCGCACGGAGCGCGCGAAGCGGCAGCGGCTGATGCGGCGGGCGATGCGCGAGAACGCACGCCGCCGGGCGATCGTCCGCCGGCGCGTGGCGCCGACGCTGCCCCGGGGCCGGCAGGCGCGGATCCTCGCGCTGCGCCGGGCCTACCTCGACGCCGGGCTGCTCGCGATCACCGTCCCGTTGCGCGACCGAACCGTCGAGGCGGTCTACTCGGGGATCGTCCCCGACGGCGTCGCGCGGGTCGTCCGCCGGGACGCGGGCCGGGAGCACGTGGGGGTCGTCGAGAACAACCTCTTCCGGATCACGGTTCCCGGCGCCCGGCAGGGCCCCGGGACCCTCGTCTGGCAGGACGCCGACGGGCGCGTGCTGCGGACGATCGCGCCGGGAGGCTGACGGGCGGCGACCGCCGGGCCGGTACCCGGCGGGTCGTCGCGGCGCCGGTGGCTCCGACGGCGATCCCGGCCGCGGGAGCCGTTCAGGCCGGCCGGCTCTCCCACGCCTGCTGCAGGGCGCCGAGCAGCGCCTCGGGCGGCTGGGCGCCGGACACGAGCAGCCGGCGGTCGAGCACGAACGCGGGGACGCCGCCGAGCCCGAGCTGCTGGGCCTCCTCGCCCTCGGCCCGGACGGTGTCCTCGTACGCGTCGCCGGCGAGCACCCGCTCGACCTCGTCCGCGTCCAGTCCGACCTCGGCCGCCAGGCGGACCAGGGTCGGGTGGTCGGAGAGCAGCTCGCCCTCGCCGAAGTACGCGCGCAGGAATCGCTCCTTCACGGCGTCCTGGAGCCCCCGCGCGCGGGCGAGGTGCAGCACGCGGTGGGCGTCCAGCGTGTTGCCGGGCTGCGCGCGGTCGAGGTGGTACTCGAGCCCGACGCCCGCGGCCATGTCGACGACGCGCTGGTTCATCGCGCGTGCCTCCTCCGGCGTCTTGCCGTACTTGCGGGCCAGCAGCCCGTCGAGGCCGCCCTCGACCGACGTCGGCATCGACGGGTCCAGCTGGAAGCTCCGCCACGTGACGTCGACGTCGTCCTTGTGCTCGAACTGCTCCAGGGCGTTCTCGAACGAGCGCTTCCCGATGTAGCAGAAGGGACAGGCGACGTCCGACCAGATCTCGACCTTCATGCTGCCGACGATACGCGTCGGCGCACGCTGCCCCGTGGGAACGGGGAGCCGCGGCCAGGTCAGAACGCCAGCGTCGCGGAGTCGTGCACCGTCCGGCCGTCGGCCAGTCGTGCGGTGAACTCCATCGTGCCGCTGTTGAACACCCCGTCGTAGACCACCAGGTAGGCGTGGGCCGGCGACGACGGGACCAGCGTCCGGACGTCCCGGGGGGACTGCATCGTCAGCGACCGCACGTCCGGCGCGGTCTGGCCCGCGAAGTACTGCGTGCCGGGGAGGGTCCGCCGGGCGACGCGGCCGGGCGCGGGGTCGGCCGCCGGGTCCGGGAAGCCGTCGCCACCGCCGAAGCCGATGCCGATCGGGCGCTTGCGACCGAGGGAGCCGATGCTCTGGCAGTCGTACCGGGCGACCCGGTCCTCGACGAAGGTGCCCAGGTCGAAGTCGACGCGGCCGACGCGCCCGTCGACGATGCGCCCGGGACTCGACGTGACGCAGTACCCGCCGCCCTTCGCTGCCCGGCCGACGATCCCGTAGGGCATCCCGCCGTTGGGGTCGGGGGCGCGCGCGGCGATGAACGTCGGGGCGGCCGGGTCCGGCGCGTGCTTCATCCCGTGCAGGAAGCGGTCCGGGATGCCCGCGAGTCCTCCGACGGTCACGGGGGACCCGGTCGGGTAGCGCACCGTGCCCTCGAGGGTCGACGCGTCGTCATCCTCCGCTCGGACGGCCAGGGCGGTCCCGTACGCGCCGCGGGTCGTCCGCAGCTCGTCGCCGCCGAGCCGCACCGTCAGGTCGCGGGCGGCCTCGCCCGTCGCGCCCCACACCACGGTGCGGATCCGTGCCGGCCCCTGGCCGGGCGTCGTGCGCAGCAGGTGCAGGGCCTGCAGCGTCGGCGACCGGTGCAGGTCGGGGCGGCGCGAGCCGCACGTGATCGGCGCGCCGCGGTAGCCCACGCTCGCGGGCCGGAAGACGTCGCCGTCGTCGATCCAGCCGAAGCGCCCGGCGTGGATCCGGCCGAGCTGGAAGCAGCGGTCGCGTCCGATGACGACCTGCCGCCGCCCGCGGGTGTTCAGGCGCTCGGCCAGGAACGTCCGCACCGCCCACGGATCGCCGCCGGCCGGATCGGCGACCCGGGCCGTGATCGCCACGGGCCCGGTCCGCCGCAGGCCCCCGAAGTACCGGGCGGACTGCTGCGGCTTGGCCGGTGCCGTCCGCACGTCCGCCGACGGGGTCCGCGCGACGGTGTCGCCCGCGGCCCGGTCGCGCGGGATCGCGGCGGCGGCGACGGCGCCGCCGAGGACGCCCAGGACGAGCGCGAGCAGCCCCACGCGTCGGATCAACGAGCGCATCGTCATCGGCCTCCCTGCTTCGTGTGGTCCTCGCGGGTCGGGACCCGGTGGTCCACGAGGTTCGTGTCGCCGCGGTAGGTCCGGACCGTGCCGTCCCGCATCGTCACCAGGACCCGCAGGCGCTCCGGGCGGACCGTCGGCGGGAAGACCGCGAGGAAGCCGTTGCCGTGGCTGTGGGAGATCACGAGCGGCGTGGAGCGCCCGGGGACGCCGGCCACGGCGACGGAGCGGACGTCGCGGCCGTACCCGCCCCAGACGGCCGTCCGCGGCGGGTCGCCCCGCCAGTCGCCGGTGAAGCGGTCCTGCTCGGGGGAGCGGTGCACCGTCGCGGACGACAGGCGCCGGACGGCGATGAAGACCCCGGAGCTCTTCGCGGTGTGGTGCCCCGAGTGCTGCAGCAGGCCGCAGGCGGGCGGGCTCTGCGGCCCGCCCGGCACGCGGCGCGCCGTCGCGAACGACAGGCAGTCGCGCTCGTCGCCGTCGGTGAACCCGCCCTGTGCGCGCCACGCCGGGCCGCCGAGCGGGTCGAGCACCAGCGCGGGGTCGCGCCCGAGCGGCACGCGCTGGACCCGCCCGCCCGCGAACGTCAGGGTGGCGGACGCCCCGAGGTCCTCCGGGTGCCCGCGGTAGACGGTGACGAACACGCCGTCCGCCCCGACCGGCACGACGCGCCGGCCGCGGGAGGTGTCGACGACGACCCGCCGCAGCCGGTCGCCCCCGACGCCGCTGACGACCATCCGGGCGTCGGCGTCCCGGCGGGCCGCGAGGACCCGGGCGCCGATCAGGCTCGCGGCGCCCTGCTGCTCCTGGCCGCAGGAGTCCGTCACGCCGGGCGCGAGCGGCCGGAACCGTCCGTCGAGCCCGACGAGCCCGAAGGTCCCGCCGGACACCTGGCCGACGGTGCTGCAGACGTAGCCGGTGGCGCTGCGCGCGACGCGGATCGTCCACGCCGGGACGCCCCGGGACGGGTCCGCCGCGCGCACCGCGGCGACGCGGACGCTGTCGGGCACCGGGGTCTGCTCGCGCGGGACGTCGGCCTGCGACGGTGCCGGGATCACGCTGCCTCGCAGCGCCACGAGCGTGGCGGCGGCGCCGGCCGTCGCCGTGGTGGCGCCGATCACGACGGCGACGAGGATCGTCCGCAGCGGGAGGCCGAAGCCGCGCCGCCGGCGGCGACGGCGCGGGGCCTCCTCGGGGCCGAGCCCCGCCTGTCGGCGCGCGGCCGCGACGAGGTCGCGCTCGAGTCCCGCGATGAAGTCGCTCATCGGTCCTCTCCTCCGAGTTGGGTGCGCAGGCTTCGCAGCCCGCGACTGACGCGCTTGCGGACCACCGATTCCGAGACGGCGAGCGACGCCGCGATCTCGTGGTAGTCGCGCTCCTGCACCACGCGGGCCTCCAGGGCCTCGCGCTGGTCGTCCGGGAGGCCGGCCAGCAGCAGCTCGACCGCGTCCCCGTGGGTGGCGAGCTCCCCGATCGACGCGAGGTCGCGATCGGTGAGATCCCGGGGCTCGATCCCGAGGCTGCGGCGGTGCCGGTCCTCCACCTGGCCGCGCCGCGCCGCGTCGATCAGCTGGTTCCGCGCGATCGTGAACAGCCAGCCCCGCGCGGCACCGCGGGCGGGATCGAACACGTCGAGCCGCTCGAGGACGTGGGCGAAGGTCTCGGCGCAGACGTCGGCGGCGATCTCGGGCCGTCGGGTCCGGCGCAGCAGGTAGGCCAGGAGGGCCTCGACGTGCCGCCGGTAGAAGACGCCGAACGCCTCGGGATCGCCGCCGACGTCGGCCGCCACCAGCAGCTCCTCGTCCGTCCGTCGGTCTGGTGCTCCACGCCACACGCCCCTACTACGCGCAGTTCGCGACGCTTGTGACCGCTCGGATCGCGGCACGTTCGGAACGGGTCGTCGCACCGGAGCGGGGGTGACGACGGTCGGAGCGGAGCGCCGCGACAGGCGGACGGCCGCGTCACGACCGGGTCGGGGCGTCGCGTCCGGAGGACGGCGTGACGACGCCCGGCGACGACCGTCCGCTCAGCCCGCGGTCCCCGTCGCCGGCCCGTCGAAGACCGCCGACACCAGCACGCGCCCGTCCGCCGCCGCGATCCAGCGGGAGGCGCCGTCCGCGAGCACCCGGACCGGCCCCGCGAACGCCGGCTCGTGGTGCTCGAGGTCGACCGCCAGCGGCCGGTCGGCGGGCAGCGCCGCGAGCTCGTCCTCCAGGGGGCGCCAGGTCGCGGCGTTGTTCACGTGACCGGCGACGTCGAGGTCGGCGGCCACGAACGACCACGGGGTCGCAGGCGCGTCCGCGGGCGGCGCAGGGTGGCGCAGCCGCGCCCGCACGCGACGGCCCTCCGCGGAGGGCCCGAAGACCGCGACGAACGCCTCGGAGCGGTGCGGCAGCAACGTGCCGGGGTGCAGTGGCACCCAGATCGCGGCGGCCTCGATCAGCGCCCCCGCGTCGCCGGTGATCGTCGTCCGGCGCTCGGACACGAGGGGTCCCGTGCCGCTGCAGGCGGTCCGCATCCGGAGCAGCTCCCCGAAGACGGGGAACCGCCGCACGCGGAGCTGGTTGCGCCGCAGGACCCACACGAGCTCCTGGGCGATCCCCGCGTCCACGACGTCGTCGTAGGCGACCTGCTGCAGCCAGTCGGCGATCGCGTCCAGGCGCGCGCGCCCGGCGACGGTCGTCGACGCGGGGCCCACCCGCTGCGTCAGTTCGTGGACGCGTCCGACGGCGGGGAAGGGGACCAGGTCGTCGAGCGCCATCGGGGGAAGCGTACGACGGCTCGCCCGCGGGCGAGGTGGCCGAAGGCCCGCTCGCCGGTGCGGGTCGACCGGCCGCAGCCATCGCGGACCGTTCCCGTCCGCGATCGGGGCGAGACTCCCGTTCGTGCTCGAGACCTCGGCCCGGCTGCTCCGCCTGCTCTCGCTGCTGCAGATGCACCGCGACTGGACGGGCACGCAGCTGGCCGACGAGCTGGCGATCACGCCCCGCACGGTCCGGCGGGACGTCGACAAGCTCCGCTCCCTGGGCTACCCGGTCAATGCCGCTCCGGGCGTCGCCGGCGGCTACCGGCTGGGCGCGGGCAGCGAGCTGCCGCCGCTCCTGTTGGACGACGACGAGGCGGTCGCGGTCGCCGTCGGGCTGCGGACGGCCGCCGGGGGCAGCAGCGTCACCGGCATCGAGGAGTCGTCGCTGCGCGCGCTGGCCAAGCTCGAGCAGGTCCTGCCGCCCGCGCTGCGGCGCCGCGTGGGCGCGGTCCACGCCTACACGGTCCCGGTGCCGGGGATGGGCCCCGAGGTGGACTCCGAGGCGCTCTCCACGATCGCGGGCGCCTGCCGCGACCGGGTGCAGCTGCGCTTCGGCTACGGCACCCACGACGGGACGAGGAGCCGTCGCCTGGTCGAGCCCCACCGGATGGTCCACCTGCACGGCCGCTGGTACCTGGTGGCCTGGGACACCACCCGCGAGGACTGGCGGACGTTCCGCGTGGACCGCATCACGTCGAAGCTCGCGCTCGGCCGGCGCTGCACCCGCCGCGATCCGCCCGACCCGGACCTCGCCGCCTACGTCCTGCGGCAGGTCTCGGCCACCCGCAGCCGGTACCAGGCGCGAGTCCGCCTGCACGCGCCCAAGGCCCAGCTGGAGCAGCAGGTGCCGCCGTACTTCGGCACGCTGACCGAGATCGACGCCGAGTGCTGCCTGCTCGAGGTCGGTGCCGGATGGATGGGCGGTCTGGCGGTCTACGTCGCGTCGATCGGCGTCGACTTCACGGTCCTCGGCCCGCCGGAGTTCGCCGAGGAGGTCCGCACGCTCGGGGCGCGCTTCGCCCGCGCGGCGGAGGGGGCGGAGTCGCCGGCCGTCGCCGACCCCGCCTCGCCGGACGGTGCGGAATCCGCCCCGCCGGGCGGTGGGTGAGATGGTCGTCGTGCCCGCGGTCTCTCGGGAGACCGTCGTCATCGCCACCCCCGAGGAGCCCTGAGATGCCCGAGACCCCCGAGGTCGCCCCCGCGCAGGCCCTGGCGTTCCGCGTCGCCGGCCACCACCTGCACGAGCGCACCGACCCGCTCACCGCCGTCGCCGCCTGCGGCCTGCAGGAGTACCCGCCCGGCCACGCGGCCGTCGCACTGCACGCCCGCGCCGGCGACGTCCCCGACGACGACCCCGTGTGGAGCGAGCTGATGACCGTCAACGCGATGCGGGGCTCGCCCTACGTCGTCCCGCGGGCCGACGTCGCGATCTTCACGACGGCGCTGGTGCCGGAGGAGGACGAGGACCTCCGCGGCCTGATCGGCTCCGCGCCGGCGAAGGAGGTGGAGGACGCCGGCTACGCGGTCGGGGAGGCCCTGGACCTCGTCGCGACGGCGGCGCGCGAGGGGCTCGCCGACGGCCCGCTGGACCGCGACGCCTTCCACCAGGCGCTGCGCGAGCGGCTCCCCGAGGGCCTGCTGCCCTGGTGCCGGGGCTGCAAGAGCCACCACGTGCGGCCGGGGATCTGGCGCGCGCTCGGGCCGCTCGGCGTCACCGAGATGCCGGAGAAGGCCGTGTGGGCGCTCGCAGGCCACGGCGCGCCCGCCGGCGCCGGGGACGCCGTCGGCCTGCCCGAGGCGCGCGCCGAGCTCGTCCGCCGCTTCCTGCGCGCCTACGGCCCGGGCACCCACAGCCAGCTCGCGTCGTGGGCGCAGACGTCGCCGGCCTACGCCAAGCGGCTCTTCACGGCGGTCCAGGACGAGCTGGCGGCGGTGCGGCTGGACGGTGCGAAGCGCTTCGTCCTGGCCGCCGACCTCGACCGCCTGCTCGACCCGCCGGCGGCCCGCGGCGTGCGGCTGCTGCACGGCTACGACCCCTACGTCGCGCAGCCGGACCGCGCGACGCTCGTCCCCGATCCGGCGCTGCGCAAGGCGCTCTTCCCGGCGGTCGGGCGGCCCGGGATCGTGCTGCACGACGGCCGGCTCGCCGGCCTCTGGCGGGCCCGCAAGAAGGGCCGGCGGCTCGAGCTCGCGATGGAGTGGACGGGCGACCCGGTGGACCTCGGGGACGCGCCGGCGGTCCTGGCGCGGGTCCGCGGCTGCGCGCAGGTGACGGTCGCCTGAGCCCGCGCCCCGATCTCGCTTGACGCCTGTGCACCGAGCCGCGTAGGTTCGGGTCGTCCGGGCCGCGTGAGGCGTCCCGACCCCGGGTAGGAGTCCGCGCACGATGGTCGAGAAGGCAGCAGCTCCCAGGGTCTCCCGGTGGCGCCGCAAGGCGCTCCAGGTGGCCGGGGCGATGACCACGCCGCTGCTGCCCGACGACTACATCGCGCTCCTCGATCCCCGCTGGTCGACCCGCGAGGCGACCGGCACCGTCGTCCGCGTGCGGTCCGAGACCGACGAGGCCGCCACCGTCGTGGTGAAGCCCAGCCACCCGTGGCCGGGCCACCGGCCCGGCCAGTACCTGCGGATCGGAGCCGAGATCGACGGCATCCGCCACTGGCGCGCGTACTCGCTGACGTCGGACCCCGAGCACCCCGAGGGCCTCGTCTCGGTGACGATCAAGCACGTCTCCGAGGGCAAGATGTCGCCGTGGTTCACCGACGAGTGCGGCCCTGGCACGGTCGTCTTCCTCGGCCAGGTGGAGGGCGAGTTCGGCCTGCCCGACCCGCTGCCCGGGAAGCTCCTGATGATCAGCGCCGGCAGCGGCGTCACGCCGATCTGGAGCATGCTGCGCGAGCTCCAGCGCCGCGACCGCCTCGACGACGTCGTCCACCTGCACGGCACCCGCACCGCGGAGGGCTTCATCTTCGGCCCGATGCTCCGCGAGCTCGCGTCCGAGCAGGACGGCTACCGACTGCACGAGCAGCTGAGCTCCGAGGACGGGCGGCTGGACGTCGAGAACCTCGACGCGCTCTGCCCCGACTGGCGCGAGCGGCACACCTCGCTCTCCGGCCCGCGCGAGATGATCGACGCGTTCGTCGCGCACTGGGAGTCCGAGGGCATCGCCGACCGCCTGCAGACCGAGCGCTTCCAGCCGGTCATCGGCACCGGCGACGCCGAGGTCGGCACCGGCGGGACCGTGGCCTTCGTCGTCACCGACAAGGAGGCGACCTGCGACGTCGGCGTGTCGATCCTCGTCGGCGGCGAGGAGGCCGGCGCGACCCTCCCGTACGGCTGCCGGATGGGCATCTGCCACACCTGCGTCGGCGTCCTGCGCGAGGGCCAGGTACGAGACCTGCGCTCCGGCGAGGTCCACGGCGAGCAGGGCGAGACCGTCCGCACCTGCGTCAACGCCCCCGAAGGCCACGTCGTCATCGAACTGTGAGAGAGACACCATGACCTCCAGCGGACCGACCACCTCCACCATCCCCGCGACCAACGACGACGCCCGCGACGGCGCGTCCCGGCGCGACGGGGACCCGACGGCGTTCAACCCGCTGTTCCGGCTCTCGTCCGAGCAGATCGAGGAGATCGGCGAGGCGTTCCAGAAGATCCACGACGAGGTCAAGGCCGACCTCGGCGAGCGCGACGCGCACTACATCCGCTCGATCATCGAGTTCCACCGCCGCCTGGCGGCGCTGTCGCGCATCGTGCTGATGGCGTCGCGCTACCCGCCGGCCTGGCTCCTGGGGACCGCCGGCCTGTCGGTGGCGAAGATCCTCGAGAACATGGAGATCGGCCACAACGTCCTGCACGGCCAGTGGGACTGGATGAACGATCCCCAGATCCACTCGTCGACGTGGGACTGGGACACCGCCTCGACCGCCGCGTCGTGGAAGCACTCCCACAACTACCTCCACCACACGTACACGAACATCATCGGGCTCGACAAGGACGTCGGCTACGAGTTCATGCGCGTGGACCCGAAGCAGCCGTGGTCGCCGGAGTTCCTGGCGCAGCCGTTCATCAACGTCCTGGTGATGCTGTTCTTCGAGTGGGGCGTGGCGATCCACGACCTCGACCTCGAGGCGATCAAGCGGGGCAAGAAGGACAAGGGCCTGCTGAAGACCGAGCTGAAGGGCATCGCCAAGAAGGCGGGCCGCCAGGTCCTGAAGGACTACGTGCTGTTCCCGGCGCTGTCGGGCAAGCACTGGAAGAAGACGCTGAAGGCGAACCTCGCCGCGAACGTCGTCCGCAACATCTGGTCCAACGCGATCATCTTCTGCGGCCACTTCCCCGATCAGGCCTACACGTTCACCGAGGAGGAGGTCGCTGACGAGACGCGCGGCGGCTGGTACGTCCGCCAGCTCCTCGGCGCGGCGAACATCGAGGGCTCGGACGCGTTCCACCTGATGAGCGGCAACCTCAGCTACCAGGTCGAGCACCACCTCTTCCCGGACATGCCGAGCTCCCGCTACAAGGAGATCGCGCCGAAGGTCAAGGCGATCTGCGAGCAGTACGAGCTGCCGTACAACACCGGCCCGTTCCTGCAGCAGTGGCTGATGGTGCAGCGGACGATCCTGCGCCTGGCGTTCCCGGGCGGCGAGGAGACCCCGAAGTCGCCGCCGTACAAGGCGCCGCCGGTCCAACCGCGTGCCGAGCGCACGGTGCCGGGCGTCGGGGGGCCGGTCAAGGCGTTCCCGTAGGACGGCCGGCGGGCTCCGCGGCCTGACGCCACCGCGGGGCCCTCGTGGTGGGCGTGCTGTGCGAGGCCGGCCCGTCCGGCGCCGTCGGGTCGCGGACCGAGATGCGTGGCACGGACCACGGCGGGTAGCCACCAGGGATGGCCTCCCGCACGACGCCGCCCGCCCTGCCCGACCTCGACGAGGTCCGGGACGCCCTGACCCGCCGCGACGAGGAGCTCCGGGCGCGGATCGGGACGATGGCCGCCGCGCCCGAGCGCGGCAGCGCGCTGGGCTTCGGCAAGCGGATCGGCGACGGCACGCTGGAGGCCGTCGGGCGTCTGACCGAGGTCGGCGTCGGCGCGAGCCTCGAGCTCGAGGAGGCCCGCGTCGCGCGCGCGCTGGAGAAGCTCGACGAGGGCACGTACGGCGTCTGCGACGCGTGCGGGAACCCGATCGCGCCGAAGCGCCTGGCGGCGATGCCCGAGAGCGTGCTCTGCATCGCCTGCGCCGCGAAGCTGCGGCGCTGAGCGGTCAGCGTCCGAAGACAAGACGGAGAGAGGGCACTATATTCGTTTTGATATCCGTTGGTACGCGCTTGGCTATCCAAATGTGGTGACCCGCGATCATATTAAGGCGACTATT
>NZ_JBFAPC010000127.1:0-16582 GCF_040675535.1 Patulibacter sp. NPDC049589
CCCGGCGGTCCCGGTGGTCCCGGCGGCCAGCGGCCCGGTGGGCCGCAGCGCCCGGGTGGACCGCAGCGTCCCGGCGGCCAGGGTGGCGGCCAGCGGCCGCAGCGCCCGCAGCCCCAGGGCGAGCGGCCCGCTCCCCAGCCGATCGCGCGTCCGTCGGCGCGGCTCCCCGAGCCCGCCAGCGGTCCCGGCTCCGGCCGTGGCACGCCCCCGCCCGGCCTCGTCCGTCGCCCGGCGCGCCGTGCGGCGAAGGAGGTCGCTCCGGCTCCCGAGCTGAAGGACCTCCGCGCCAAGAAGCCCGCGCTGCCCAAGGGTCCCCCGACCCTGGGCGAGAAGCCCGCGGCCGGCGCCGGCCCCAAGATCATCGCGCTGCCGGATCCGGCGTCGACGCGTCCGAAGGCCCCCGGCGCCGCCGGTGCCGCCGGCAAGCGCCGCGTCGTCATCGACCAGCCGGGCGGCCCGCGCCGTCCGGGCGTCGGTGGCGGTCCCCCGAACCGGCGTCCGCGCCGGCGTCGTCGCCGCCAGTCGATCGAGGAGGCTCTCGCTCCGCTGAACCGCGGCGAGCAGGGCCGCACGGTCGACGTCCCCCGGATCAACTCCGGGTCGACGGTCAAGGACGTCGCCGAGTACCTCGGCGTGCCGATCCCCGAGATGATCAAGAAGCTCATGCTCATGGGCGAGATGGCCACGCTCACGCAGACGCTGGCCGACGAGACCATCGAGCTGCTCGCGGCCGAGTTCGAGCGCGAGATCGTGATCGTCAAGGCCAGCGACGAGGAGGACGAGGCCCCGGTCTTCGACGACTCGGACGCCGAGCTGGTCCAGCGTCCCCCGGTCGTCACGATCATGGGTCACGTCGACCACGGCAAGACGTCGCTGCTGGACAAGCTCCGCGAGGCCGAGGTGGCCTCCGGTGAGGCCGGCGGCATCACGCAGCACATCGGCGCCTACCAGGTGCACCACGGCGACGACACGATCACGTTCCTGGACACCCCGGGCCACGCGGCGTTCACCGCCATGCGCGCCCGCGGCGCCCGGCTCACCGACATCGCGGTCATCGTGGTGGCGGCGGACGACGGCGTGAAGCCGCAGACGCAGGAGGCCATCGACCACGCCCGCGCGGCCGACGTGCCGATCATCGTCGCGGTCAACAAGATCGACAAGCCCGGCGCCGACCCGGTGCGCGTGCGCACCGAGATGGCGACCATCGGCCTCAACCCGGCGGAGTGGGGCGGCGACACCGAGTTCGTCGACGTCTCCGCGAAGACCGGCGACGGCCTGGAGGACCTGCTCGACGTCATCGGCGTCGTCGCGGAGATCCAGGAGCTCACCGCCAACCCGGACACCATGGCGTCCGGCGTCGTCGTCGAGGCCAAGCTCGACGTCGGCCGCGGCCCCGTCGCGACCGTGCTGATCCAGCGCGGCACCCTGGAGATCGGCGACGCCATCGTCTCCGGCGCCCAGTGGGGCAAGGTCCGCGCGCTCATCGACTACACCGGTGAGCGGATCGAGGTCGCCGGCGTCGGTGACCCGGTGCTCGTCCTCGGGTTCAACGGCGTGCCGAACGCCGGTGACCTGGCGATGGTCGTCGATTCCGAGAAGACCGCCCGCGTCAAGGCCGAGGAGCGCGAGACGCGCCTCAAGGCCGAGGCGATCGCGCGTCGCTCGGGCCGCAAGTTCTCGCTCGAGGACGTCTTCAAGCGGTCGCTCGCGTCGGAGGAGCAGAAGGGCCTCCAGCTCGTGCTCAAGGCCGACGTCGCGGGTTCGCTCGAGGCGTTCGAGGACGAGATCTCGAAGCTCCCGCAGAGCGAGGTCTTCGTCGACATCGTGCTGTCGGGCGTCGGTGGCATCACCGAGTCCGACGTCATGCTCGCCGCGGCCTCGCAGGCGGTGATCATCGGCTTCAACACCGACACCGTCGGCAACGCCCGCCGCGTGGCGGACCACGAGGGCGTCGAGATCCGCACCTACGACATCATCTACCGGGCGCTCGAGGATCTCCGCGACGTCATGGAGGGGATGCTCGACAAGGACGAGGTCGAGGAGACCGTCGGCACCGCCGAGGTCCGCGCGATCTTCCGGGCGTCGAAGGTCGGCACGATCGCCGGCTCGTACGTCACGGACGGGCGAGTCAAGCGCAACGGCCTGGCCCGCGTGCTGCGCGACGGCGAGGTCATCGCGACGACGAAGATCGAGTCCCTCAAGCGGTTCAACGAGGACGCTCGCGAGGTCGCGACCGGCTACGAGTGCGGCATCGTGCTGCGCGACTTCGAGCAGGTGCGCGAGGGCGACGTCATCGAGACGTACGAGAAGCGGCGCGTCGATCGCGAGCTGAAGTAGTGAAGCCCGATCGCATGCGGCGCGTCGACGAGGCGGTCCGCGAGGTCCTCGGCGACGTGCTGCAGCGCGGCGAGCTGAAGGACCCGCGGATCGGCTTCGCGACGATCACCGGCGTCCGCACCAGCAACGACCTCAGCCACGCGACCGTCCTGGTCTCGGTGCTGCGGATCGGGGACGACGCCGCGGCACCCGAGGAGACGATCGCCGGGCTGCGCTCGGCGGTCGGCTTCCTCCAGCGCCGGGTCGGGCAGGAGCTCGGGCTGAAGTCGACGCCCGTGCTGAAGTTCGAGCTCGACGAGACGATCGACCGCGCCATGCGGATCCAGGAGATCCTCGACGACCCGCCGCCGCCCGCGGTGGAGACCGAGGACGAGGACGGCACCGCCGTCGTCGCCGACACCCCAGCGATCCCGGACGACGCAGCCCGGTGAGCACGGCCGACGTCGCCAGGGACGCGCGTCGGGCCGTCCTCGAGCACCTGCGCACCGACGACGCGTTCGTCACGGTCACGCACGAGCACCCCGATGGCGACGCCATCGGGTCGCTCGTCGCGGCCACGCGCATGCTCCAGGCGATGGGCAAGGACGTCGTCGCGGTGGTCGCTCCCGGCGACCTGCCGCTGTCCCGCGAGTACGCGGGCCTGGCGACCGTCGACCTCGTCACCAACGTCCCGGACGACGTCGGGGAGCGCACCGCGCTGTTCCTCGACTGCGGCACGCTGGACCGGATGCCGGTCGGCCCGATCCGCACGGACTCCCGGCGGATCCTGAACGTCGACCACCACCACGACAACACGCGCTTCGGCGACGTCGACCTCGTCGACTCCGGCGCGTCGTCGACCGTCGAGATCATCTGGGAGCTCATGCGCGAGCTCGCGGTGCCGATCGACCTCGACACCGCGAAGGCGCTGTACGTCGGTCTCGTCACCGACACCGGCCAGTTCATGTGGGAGAACACCGGCGAGCGCGCCCACCGCATGGCCGCCGACCTGATCTCGCTCGGCGTCGACTCCTTCGCGGTCTACCGCACCCTCTACGAAGGCGCCCCGTGGGCGAAGCTCGCGTTGCTCGGCCGGGCGCTGGAGCGCACCCGCCGGGAGGAGGACGGGCAGCTGACGTTCTCGCTCCTGCGGCGCGAGGACTACGTGTCCACCGGCGCCGAGGACACGGACTCCGAGGGCATCATCGACCACCTCCGGACCGTCGCCGGCACGCGACTGGCGGCCGTGGCCCGCGAGGTGCTCTTCGACCATCCCGACGACCCGACGGGCGGCGTGATCCGCACGAAGGTCTCGCTGCGGTCGTCGGGCCCCGGGATCGACGTGTCGTCGATCGCCCGGGCGGGCGGCGGGGGCGGCCACCCCCAGGCCGCCGGGTTCACGACGGAGCTGGGGGAGGAGGCGCTCGTCGAGTTCCTCTGCAACCAGCTCCGCGAGCAGCAGTGACCGGACAGGGCGCGGGGACCACCGGGGACTCCCCGGCCACCGAGGCGCCGGACCCCGTCCCGTTCCCCGACGGCGCCCTCCTGATCGACAAGCCCGCGGGCATCACGAGCCACGACGTCGTCCACCGCGTGCGCCGCGCCGTCGGCGGCCGGAAGGCCGGCCGCGTCGGGCACACCGGCACCTTGGACCCGTTCGCGACGGGACTCCTGATCGTGCTGCTCGGACGCGCGACGCGGCTGCAGCACCACCTGATGGGCCAGGACAAGACGTACGAGACGCTCGCGCGGCTCGGGGCCACGTCGACCACCGGCGACCCGGAGGGCGAGATCGAGGTCACCGGGCGGATCCCTCCGGACCCGCCGGAGCTCCCGACCGGGCTGGTCCGTCAGCGGCCGCCCGCGTACTCGGCGATCCGCGTCGACGGCGAGCGCGCGTACAAGCGCGCCCGTCGCGGCGAGGAGGTCGTCGTGCCCGAGCGCGAGGTCACCGTCCACGCGTTCGACCAGCTCGAGCGCGAGGGCGACCGCGCGCGGTTCCGGATCTCGTGCTCGTCGGGCACCTACGTGCGGACGCTGATCGGCGACCTCGGCGACGCGTACTGCCTGGAGCTCCGCCGGACGTCGATCGGCGCGTTCGACGTCGCCGACGCGCAGAGCCCGGACGCCGAGCGCTCCACGTGGCGCCTGATCCCCCTGGAGACCCTCCTGCGGTCCGTCCTGCCGACCGTGGAGCTGGACGACGAGCAGGCCCGTCGGGCGGGCTACGGGCAGCGCATCGAGCTCGAGCGGACGCCCGACGTGGAGCTCTTCGGGCTGTGCCACGACGGCGAGGCCGTGGCCATCGGTCGCCGTGAGCCGGACGGCCGGATCCATCCCGTCGTAGGCTTCCGGTCGTGACCGCGCGCATCACGCCCCTGGCGGACGCTCCTCGTCGTCCCCGGACGATCGCCCTGGGCACCTTCGACGGCGTGCACCTCGGCCACCGCCAGGTGATCGCGCACGCCGACACGGTGGTGACGTTCCACCCGCACCCGATGACGGTGCTGGCGCCCGGGCGCGTCCCGCCGCAGCTGACGACGCTGGAGCGCCGCGCACAGCTCGTGTGCGAGCTCGGCGTCGACGAGCTGGTGCTCGTGCCGTTCGACGCCCACACCGCCACGCAGGACGCCCAGGCGTTCATCGACGAGGTCCTGGTCGACCGGCTGCAGGCCTCCGGCGTCCGGGTCGGCGAGAACTTCCGCTTCGGCCACGACGCCAAGGGCACCCCGGCGCTCCTGGCCGCCGACGGTCGCTTCGAGACGACGATCGTCCCCGTGCTGCGCAAGGCGGGGGAGTCCGTCAGCTCGACGCGGATCCGCGAGCTCGTGGCCCGCGGCGCGGTGGGGGAGGCCGCCGAGCTGCTCGGCGCGCCGTTCGCGCTCGCCGGTCCCGTCGAGCACGGCGAGAAGCGCGGGCGCGAGCTCGGCTACCCGACGGCGAACCTCGTGCCGCCCGTCGGCCACGCGCTGCCCGCCCACGGCGTCTACGCGTGCCGTGCGCGCCTCCAGGACGGCTCCCTGCACGCCGCCGCCGTGTCGATCGGCATCCGGCCGCAGTTCGAGACCGCCCTCGGCGTGCTCGTCGAGGCGTACGTCCTCGACTTCTCCGGCGACCTCTACGGGCAGCCGCTCGAGCTCGAGTTCCTCTCGCGGCTGCGCGGCGAGGAGCGCTTCGACGGCGTCGAGGCCCTCCTGGAGCAGATGGCCCGCGACGTCGACGACACCCGCCGACTCGCCGCGGCCTGACCGCCGGGACGCGGGTTTGCGGGTCTTCCTGCTACCTTCTCCGGTCGAATGACGTCGCTCACGCAGGAACGCAAGCAGGAGATCGTCGCCCGTTTCGGCGCGTCGGAGTCGGACACGGGTTCGACCAACGTTCAGGTGGCCCTGCTCACCGAGCGGATCAACGACCTGACGCAGCACCTGCGCGAGCACCAGAAGGACCACCACTCGCGTCGTGGCCTCCTGATGCTCGTCGGTCAGCGTCGTCGTCTGCTCGACTACATGCGCCGCAACGACCTCGACGGCTACCGCGCGCTGATCAAGGAGCTCGGGCTGCGCAAGTAGCCCGGCCCGCGCTCCGGCGCGGCCACCGCAGGACCCCTCGACCGGCCCCTGGGCCGGTCGTCGTCGTTCCCGGACCCGGCGTCCGCGGGCCGGTCGGCGGGGTCGACCCCCGATCGCCCGGGAGATCGGACCCGCGCATCGCGACCCGGGCTTCCGGGCCCGTAGGATCGCGCCATGGCCATCATCTCCGCCGGCAGCGCGGTCCCGCAGCTCACCCTCAAGAACGAGGACGGCAGCGACTTCACGCAGGAGGACCTCACGGGACGGACGACCGTCCTGGTCTTCTACCCGTTCGCGTTCTCGCCGGTCTGCACCGACCAGCTGCAGGTCTACGAGGAGCTGCTGCCCGAGCTCGCCGAGCAGAACGCCGTGATGTACGCGGTGTCGACGGACGCGTCGTACTCGCAGATCGCGTTCAAGGAGAAGCTGGGCGTCACGATCGGCCAGCTCTCGGACTTCGAGCCCAAGGGCGACGCGTCCAAGGCGCTCGGCGCGTACTTCGAGCCGGCCGGCATGACGAACCGGGCGCTCGTCGTCGTCGGCCCCGACGGCACCGTCGCCTGGAGCCACCTGGCGTCGTCGCCGGGCGAGCTGCCGGGCGTGGACAAGGTCCGCGAGGGCCTGGCCGCCGTCACCGCCTGATCACCGGGCCGATGTCCGCCGACCGCCGAGGACCCGTCTCCGGGCCGCACGTCAGCGGACCAGAGGGCGCGCCGGGAGTCCTGCTCTACGGCGACGCCACGTGCCCGCGCTGCCAGCTGGCCGTCCTGCGGCTCCGTGCGGCGCCCGTGCGGCTCACGTGGCGGCATCTGGTCCTCCGGGCCCGCGGGCCGCGTCCGCGGGCGCTGGCGGGCGCCCTGGAGGCCGCGGGACGCCAGGATGCGTTCTGGCCGGTCCTCGACGCCGTGGTCGCCGACCCGTCGCGCACCGAGGATCCGGACCTGTGGGCGCTCGCGCGGCGGCTCGGGCTGGACGTCGAGCGGTTCGACCTCGACCGGCGGGACGAGGGGACCACGGCGGCGATCGCCGCCGACCTCGCCGATGGCCTGCAGGCGGGTGCGGTGGGGACGCCGGCGATCGTCGTCGGCGGCGGCGCCGTGGAGCACGGCGTGCCGGACGACGCCTGGATCGACGCGCTGCTGCAGCGGGCCTGAGCCCCGGGCGGCCGCGGGCGCCGGCGCAGCGGGGACCGGTCGAGGCGGGCGTCCGCCGGTCTACAGGGTCACCTAAAACTTCTGCGCACAGCGCAAGAGGGTCACCTAATATGGGTGCCCTTATGAAGACCCTCCTGCGCTATCTGCGCGCACACCACATGGCCCTCGCCGCGCTGTTCATCGCCCTCGGCGGGACGTCCTACGCCGCGGTGGCCATCCCGCGCAACAGCGTCGGCAGCACCCAACTCCGCGCGAGCTCGATCACCTCGGCCAAGGTCAAGGACCGCTCACTGCTGGCCAAGGACTTCAAGGCCGGCCAGCTGCCCAAGGGCGCGAAGGGCGACACTGGTGCCGCCGGTCCGCAGGGGGCCGCCGGTCCGCAGGGGGCCGCCGGTCCGCAGGGCGACACGGGTGCGACCGGAGCCCGGGGGCCTGCCGGCGCGAAGGGCGACACCGGTGCGACCGGAGCCCAGGGACCTGCCGGCGCGAAGGGCGACACCGGTGAGCAGGGGATCCCGGGCACGGCCGCCGCGGTCGACCCGCTGAGCGTCCGTGTGACCCGCACGTCCGCGGCCTTCAGCGTCCCCACGAGCGCCACCGGTGCGCCGAACACCCCCCTCGAGTTCAACACCGAACGGTACGACGACGGCGACTTCTTCGACGCCGCCGCACCCGCCGGGGAGGCACCGGGAGCCGCGTCCCTGACGATCCCGAAGACAGGCACGTACGCGATCACGGCCGGCACCCGGTGGGTCCAGAACGCCATCGGCATCCGCACCCTCGCGATCAGCGGCCCGAACGGTGCGCCGCCGGCCCCGGGGATCCTCGTCCAGAGCTCGGTGCCCGCCAACCCGGACGGGGTGACCACGCAGAACGTCAGCACCCTGGTCCGACTCACCCTCGGCCAGCGGGTCTACGCGTCGGTGGGCCAGAGCTCCGGAGCCGCCCTCGACATCCAGGGCTCGCTGAGCACCGTCCACTTCGCCGCGGCCTACGTCGGGCCCTGAGGATCGCTCGTCGGCCGTCTCGCCGACGCACGCCGGACAACGCTGCCGCCGCCTCGCCGGCGGCGGCAGCGCGGGGCCCGTTCCCTGATGGGGAGCGGGCCCCGCGTCCGTTCAGCGCCGTCGTAGCCGTTCGCGGAGCCGCAGCGCGCCGAACACGCCGAGCACCACCAGTGCGATGCCCGGGAACAGCACGAGCCAGAGCGCACCGGCCGGCGGGTCCTCGAGCTCGCCGTCCGTCGTGGCGGCGCCCGCGATCTCGCTGGGGAGCGGGCCGCGGGCGAAGTTGTCCTCGGTCTCGTACGGGTAGTCCGCCGACGACCGGAACAGGCGATCGCTGACGCCCCGGCGGACGTGCACGTCCGAGGTGATCGCCTTCGGGTCGTCGCTCGCCAGCCGCAGGCGGGTCAGGTACCGACCCCGCACCACGTCGCGGACGTCGGCGGAGAGCGCCGGCCGCAGCGCCGAGACGAAGCCGGCGAAGACCGTGTCGAACCCGGTCGCGAGCACCCGGTGGTCGCCGGCCACGTAGAGGTCGACCGCCACGGGCGTCGTCGACGTGGAGCTCAGGCGCAGGGGGTAGACGAGCCGGTCCGTTGCGAACGAGACGCGCAGCGGGCTCAGCGTCTGCCGGTCGCCCCGCACCGGGTCGGCCAGCCGGACCGCCACGAACGCCCAGTCCCGGCGGACGTAGTCCCGCAGCATCGGCTCCGCCGCGGCGGGCGTGTCGTACCCACCGGCGTTCAGCCAGCGGCGCAGCGCCGCGGCGTCGCCCGCCCGCAGGCGCGTGACGTCGTAGCCGCCGATCCGCTCGCGGGACAGCACCGAGACGCCGCCCGCGTCCGGCACGGCCGCGGCGACACCGTCGTCGTCGCCCGAGCGGGGGCGCGGCACCGTGCGGGTGGCGAGCTCGAGCTCGTCGAAGACCCGTGCGGCCCCGGCCGGGAGAGCGGCGACGCGCGGCGTCGAGGGAACGGGCAGCAGGACGGCCGGGCGGCGGTCCCCGGGAGCCGTCGTGCCGGGGGCCGCGAGGTCCAGGCCGAGCACGATCTCCTCCCGACCCTCCTCCAGCGACACGATCGCGCGCTCGGTGCTGACCCTCGACCCGTAGGCGATGCCGCAGGCGCACGCACCCGCGGGGCGGGCGACGGCGAGCGTCCCGAGCACCACCGCCGTCGCGAGGACGAGCAGGACGGCGGGCGGACGGAACGGATGGGGACGCGGCGGCAGCGGGCGGGGCACGGGCGGCGATGGTAGCCGGGCCGCCGCGGGGGCCGTGGGACCGCGGGTCCCGCGGTGACCCGACGCACCGGGACGCCGGGCGGTGGGACCGGTTCGGGACCGCCAGAAGCGTGCGGGGGTGACACGACCGATGTACGGTGTCCTCAGCCACCGAAACCGGGCGGCCCCGCCCACCAACGAAGAGGTGCCCCATGACCCGTATCCGTCCGTCGCGCAGGCCATCACCCTCGCTGGTGATCAGCTGCATCGCGCTCTCCGTCGCCCTCGGCGGCACGAGCTACGCGGCCGTGTCGATCCCGCGAAACAGCGTCGGGAGCGCCCAGCTGAAGAAGAACGCCGTCGCCACGTCCGACGTCCGCGACGGCGCGATCACCACCACGAAGGTGAAGAACGGCTCCCTGCTCGCCGCGGACTTCAAGTCCGGCCAGCTGAAGCCCGGCCCGGCCGGCCCGTCGGGCTCCGCCGGGGCCAAGGGCGACCCCGGCGCGAAGGGTGACCCGGGCGCGAAGGGCGACACCGGGGCGACCGGTCCGGCGACCGTCCAACAGCTCGACGCCGACGCGGACCTCGCGGACGGCGCGAAGGGCTCGTACACGGTCTTCTGCCCGGCCGGCCAGCAGGCCATCGGCGGCGGTGGCCGCGGCGACGACACGAGCTCCGAAGCGACATCGGTGACCGCCTCGCGCCCGTCGATCAGCGCGACGAACACCGAACCGCCGGCCAGCGGCCAGGGGTTCACGGGCTGGCGCATCACCGTGACCAACACCGTCGGCGGCATCACCACGGGGATCCGGCCCAGCGTGTGGGTCGTCTGCGTCGCCGCTCCGTAGTACGACGTCCCTCCGTCCCGAGATCCAGGCTCCCGTGACCCGCTGGACGGGTCGCGTCGTCACCGGCCGGGGCGCTCCAGCCCCGGCGGCGGCGGCCCCGACGCGATCGCGCCCGGGCCGCCGGTCCCGATCACGTCGTCACCGAGGAGCAGTTCATGAGCACCATCGAGCGTCGCTGGGGGTGGGCTGCCGCAGTCGGCGTCGCCGCCGTCCTCGCGACCGCCCCGGGCGGGGCGGAGGCCGCGCCCGCCCCGACACCGGCGTCGTCGCTGAAGGCGCTCGTCCGCCAGACGAGCGCGCTGCCGAGAACGGCCACGACGCGGACCCGCCGGGCGAAGCTCGTCCGCACGGCCAGGCACGCGCGGCGCGTCGCGGCGAAGAAGCCGTGCACGGCCGTCGCCGACCTCTCCCGCTTCCGCGAGACCCTCCGTGCCGTCCGCACGAAGAAGGGCAAGCGCTACGCGCGGGCCAACCGGCGGCTCGCCGCGCTCGGCCCGGCGGCCGCGACGTCGTCGCGGCTGCTGCTCTCGCTGAAGGCCACCAAGCGCTGCGGCGGCGGCGCGACGCCGACGAAGGCCCCGGCTGCCACGGCGAAGGTCCTCTCCAGCGACGCCAACGGCATGAGCGTCCGCGTCGACCTGCCCGCGCTGCGCTTCGCTGCCCGCGAGGGCGGCGGCAAGGTCTGGACGCAGCTCTCGCTGCCGGACACCGACACGCCCGGCAAGCCCGGGACGCCCGCGATCCCCGTCACGAGCAGCACCCTGGCGATCCCCGAGGGCGCCACGCTCGACGTCGACGCCACGAAGACGACGAGCTACACCGTCGACGGCGTCGACGTGCTCCCGGTCCAGCCGGACGTCGTGGACGCCGACCGCAAGGAGCCGGACTTCACGAAGGCGCCGTACGCCTCCAAGGCGTTCGCGTACAGCGCCTCGGCGTACCGCGCGAAGGGCCTCCAGCCCACCGCGCCCGCGGACGGCGCCGTCCTCGGCACGTCGCGGGACCTGAAGCTCGGCGCCCTGCAGGTGCCCGCGGCGCAGTACGACCCGGCGAAGCAGCGGCTGAAGGTCATCACGTCCGTCGTGGTGAAGGTCGCGTTCAAGGGCGGCTCGCACACGTTCAGCGACGAGATCGCCTCGCCGTGGGAGGCCCCGCAGCGCCGGCTCGTCGCCGGGCTCCTGAACGCCGAGCTCCTGCGGCGCTCACCGATCCTCACGCTGCCGCGCTGCGGCGAGGAGCTGCTGGTCATCACGAACACCGCCACCCGCGCGGCCGCCGACCAGTTCGCGACGGCCCGCAGCGCGGCGGGCCTGCGCACCCGCGTCGTCGAGACGGGCGCCGGCGCCGGCCAGATCGGCACCACGCCCGCGCAGATCCAGACGTACATCCGCGGGCGCCTGACCGCGCTGGGCTGCATCCACCCGAGCTACGTGACGATCCTCGGCGACGACGACCTCGTGCCGACCTTCACCAACGGGCCCTCCGGCATCCCGTCGGACCTGCCGTACGCGCTGCGCAACGCCGCCGACGAGCTGCCGGACGTCGCGATCGGCCGGATCCTCGGCAACGACCAGACGGCGGTCGGGCGCGCCGTGAGCAAGATCATCGGCTACGAGACGACCCCGCCGACGGGCTCGTTCCTCACGAAGGCGCTCGTGGCCGCGCAGTTCCAGGACACCGACGGCGCGGGCCAGACGAACGACGGCCGTGAGAACCGGACGTTCATCCAGTTCGCGGAGACCGTGCGCAACGGCCTGGCCAAGCGCGGGGTCGCGGTCGACCGGATCTACCAGGACAGCCCGACGACGACGCCGACGCAGTTCAACGACGGCACGCCGCTGCCGTCGTCGCTGCTGAAGCCGACGTTCGCCTGGGACGGCGACGGGGCCGACGTCTCGGCGGCCTGGAACGACGGCCGCTTCCTCGTCGTCCACCGCGATCACGGCTGGGCGGACGGCTGGGGCGACCCCTCGTTCACCACGAGCGACGTCAACGCCCTGACCAACGGCGCCAAGCTCCCGGTCGTCCTGAGCATCAACTGCTCCAGCGGCGCGTACGACTACGACGAGACCTCGTTCGCCAGCGAGGCGCTGGTGAAGGAGGCCGGTGGCGCGGTCGGCGTCTTCGGGGACACCCGCGACTCGCCGTCCTGGCACAACTCGCAGCTCGCCCTCGGGTTCGTCGACGGGCTCCTGCCGAGCGTCCTGCCGCTCGAGGGCCCGGCCGCGAAGCAGCGCACCGGCGACGCGCTGATCACCGGCAAGCTCCGGCTGGCCGGCATCGCCCCGCCGTCGGGCCCCGGGATCTCCGGCGGCGACGGCAACACCCGCAACGAGCTCTACCTCTGGCACTACTTCGGCGATCCGTCGATGCAGATGTGGGGCGGCGGCTCCCCGCCGATCGTCTTCGACCTGCACCGGTTCCAGGCGGTCCTCTCGCGGGCGATCACGGTGCCGAACCCCGGCGACCCGCCGCCGTACCAGGTGAACGTCACGCTGCCGGCCGAGCTGCAGGGCCAGCCGATCAGCCTGCTGCGCCGCGGCGAGGTGATCGGCAAGGCGCTGGCGGGCGCCGGCGTCGTCCAGATCCCCGCGGCCTTCGGCGACGGCTCCGTGGTGCCCGGCGAGCTCCAGGTCGCCGTGGAGGCGGACGGGGCGGTCCCGGTCAGCGTGCCGGTGGAGGTCCCGGCGGCGCCCGCGCCGCCCCCGCCGCCGCCCCCGCCCCCGGTTCCGGGGCCGGCGGCCACGACGCTGCAGCAGAGCTGCCCGACCGCGGTGCCGGTGCTGCAGCCGCTGACCGTCACGGGGACCCTCGCCGGCGCGCCGGCGGGCAGCGTCATCGAGGTCACGTTCACGGCGCCCGCCACGACGGGCGGGACGAGCACGACGCCGGTCGAGCCGCCGCGGCAGGTCGTCGTCCAGGCCGTCACCGACGCCTCCGGCGCGTGGACGGCAACCACGCAGCCGGCGCGCAGCGAGACGGGCACCTGGACGGTCTCCTCGGCCTACGCCGGCGACGCCGACCACCTCGCCTCGTCCGCCGGACCGTGCTCCGTGCCGGTCGGTGGCCAGCCGACGGGCTGAGCGATCCGCGGGCGGGTCGGGCGGGCGCCGCGCCCGACCCGCCCGCCGGGGCGGGGCCGTCCGGGGTGACCTGCCCCGGACGGGCATCGCCCCTGCACCTCCGCGGGTTCCGTTAGGCTCGATCCGTTCGGAACGACGAGAATCAAGAGGCGCGCCAGATCCGATGGGGCGCGCAGACGAGGAACGACATATGAGTCACGACGACGTGACCACGGTGTCCGTGGAGATCTCCGGCCAGGAGATCACCTTCGAGACCGGCAAGCTCGCCAAGCAGGCTTCCGGCGCGGTCACCGTACGACAGGGCGACACGATCGTCCTGTGCACGGCCTCCATTGGCCGGATCAAGGACTTCGACTTCCTGCCGCTGACGGTGGACGTCGAGGAGCGGTCCTACGCCGCGGGCAAGATCCCCGGCTCCTTCTTCAAGCGCGAGGGTCGCGCCGGCGAGAAGGCGACGCTGACGGCCCGCATGATCGACCGGCCGATCCGGCCGCTGCTGCCGAAGAACTGGCGCTACGAGACGCAGGTCGTCGCGCTGCCGATCTCGGTGGACCACGTCCACCCGTACGACATCCTGGCGATGAACGGCGCGTCGGCCGCGCTGACGATCTCCTCGATCCCGCTGCCCGAGCCGATCGGCGCCGTCCGCATCGGCAAGATCGACGGCACGATCGTCGTCAACCCGCCCGAGGAGTCGCTGCTCCCGGGCGGCGCGAGCGACCTCGACCTCATCGTCGCCGGCACCGCCGACGCGATCCTGATGGTCGAGGCCGGCGCGAACATCATCCCCGAGGCCGAGATCCTCGACGCGCTCGACATCGCCCACGGCGAGATCCAGAAGCTCGTCGCGGCCCAGCTCGAGCTGCGCAAGCTCGTCGGCAAGGACAAGATCGAGCACGAGGCGCCCTCGCTCGACGCGAAGCTCCTGGCGAAGATCAAGCGCGCGCACGGCAAGAAGATCGAGAAGGCGACGCAGGTCGTCGACAAGCTCGAGCGCGAGGACGCGACGGACGCCGCCAAGCAGGCGGCCGTCGACGCGTACGTCGACGAGGACACCGAGGCCGACGAGAAGAAGGCCGTCAAGGCCGTCGTCGACGCGCTGGAGAAGGCCGCCATCCGCGACCGCATCGCGGTCCAGAAGGTCCGCCCGGACGGCCGCGAGGCCACCGAGATCCGCAAGATCACGATCGAGACCGGCACCGCCCCGCGGACGCACGGCTCGGCCCTCTTCACGCGTGGCCAGACGCAGGCGCTGTCCGTCGTCTCCCTCGGCACGCTGAAGGAGGAGATGCGGCTGGACACCCTCGGCCTCGAGACCAACCGCTACTACTGGCACCACTACAACTTCCCGCCGTTCTCCGTCGGCGAGGCGGGCCGCCTGGGCGGCCCCAAGCGTCGTGACATCGGTCACGGCGCGCTGGCCGAGCGGGCGCTCGTGCCGGTGGTCCCGTCGATCGAGGACTTCCCGTACACGATCCGCGTCGTGTCGGACATCCTCGAGTCCAACGGCTCCTCCTCGATGGCGTCGGTCTGCGGCTCGTCGCTGTCCCTGATGCAGGCGGGCGTGCCGATCACGGCGCCGGTCGCCGGCATCGCCATGGGCCTGATCAAGGAGGGCGACGACTACATCGTCCTCACCGACATCGCCGGCGTCGAGGACCACCTCGGCGACATGGACTTCAAGGTCGCGGGCACCGAGGAGGGCATCACCGCCCTCCAGATGGACATCAAGATCACGGGCGTCACGTTCGAGATCCTGCGCGACGCCCTGGCCCAGGCCAAGGACGCCCGCCTGGAGATCCTCGGCAAGATGAAGGCCGTCATCGACGGCCCCAACACGGAGCTCTCGCTCTACGCGCCGCGCATCCTCTCGCTGAAGATCGATCCCGAGAAGATCGGCATGGTCATCGGCAAGGGCGGCGAGACGATCCGCGGGCTCCAGGAGGAGTTCGAGGCCCAGATCGACATCTCCGACGACGGCACGATCAACGTCTACTCGTCCTCGGGCGAGAAGGGCGACGCCCTCGTGGCCCGCCTGTCGGCGATGACCCGCGACGTCTCCCTCGGCGACGAGTTCGACGGCAAGGTCGTCAAGACCACGACGTTCGGCGCCTTCGTCGAGCTCATCAAGGGCACCGACGGCCTGCTGCACATCTCCAACGTCTCGCCGGGCAACCGCGTCGACACGGTGGAGGAGGTCCTCAAGCAGGGCGACGTCATCAAGGTGCGCGTCGCCGAGCTCGACCGCGAGCGCGGCCGCGTCGGCCTGCGTCTCTCGGACGACCCGGAGATCGTCGGCAAGACCGCCGAGGAGCTCAAGGACCTGAAGAAGTCCGGCGGCCCGGGTGGGCCGCGCTCCGGCGGCAGCGATCGTCCGCCGCGCCGTGAGGGCGACGGTGGTCGCCCGCCGCGCCGCGACCGCGACAGCGGTGGCAACGGCGGCGGCTCCGGCGATCGTCCGCCGCGCCGCCGCGAGCGCTCCGGCGGCCGGGACTAGTCCCATCGCCTCCGTGCCGGATCAGACCACCGACAGCGGGCCCGCCCACCCCCGCATCACGCGCCTGCCCTCGGGGGTGACGGTCGTCTCCGAGTCCATCGACTCGGCCCTGTCCGTCGCCGTCGGCGTCTGGATCGGCACGGGCGCCCGCCACGAGCGGGACGAGGAGGCCGGCCGCGCCCACCTGCTGGAGCACATGCTCTTCCGGGGGACGCGGTCGTTCACCTCGACCGAGGTCGACCAGCGCTTCGACGCGCTGGGCGGCGACCTCAACGCGGCGACGAGCCGCGACGAGACCGCGGTGGTCGCCCGCGTCCTCGCCGACGAGCTGCCGGGCGCGTTCCCGATGCTCGGCGAGATGGTCGCGGCGCCGCTGCTCGGCGACTCCGACCTCGCCCTCGAGCGCAAGATCGTGCTCGAGGAGATCTCGATGATCGACGACGACCCGGAGGAGCTCGTCTTCGAGCTGCTGCCGACGGCCGTCTTCGGCACCCACGCGCTGGGCCGCCCGGTCATCGGGACCCCGGAGGTCGTCGCCGGCACCGACGGCGACACCCTCCGCGACTTCTACGCCGGCCGCTACCGGCCGGGCCGCATCGTCGTCGCGGCCGCCGGCGCGGTCGACCACGGCCGGCTCTGCGAGCTGGCCGAAGCGACCGCCGTGCCGGCCGACCCGGGCGTCGACCGCCCGGAGGACGAGCACGATCCGGGTGCCGCCCCGGACACCGACCCGCGCGTCATCTTCCGGCGCCGCGACACCGAGCAGGTGCAGGTCGCGATCGCCGGTCGCGGTGCCGATGTACATCATGAGCCTGATCCTCGGGGCCATCGTCATCCCGGTCGCCCTTTACTACACCTGGGGATCGACGAGCCCGCTGACCAATCGC
>NZ_JBFAPC010000128.1:0-16376 GCF_040675535.1 Patulibacter sp. NPDC049589
GCAGCCCGCTGCTGCGGCGCAGTCAAGCCCACGCACTTCGATGCGCAGGCTCACCGGCCACCTTCTACGACGACCGACCCCCATAGGGTCTGAGGCCCGAGACCCGCCCGTCGGCGGTCGAGGCCTGGTCGCGGTTCCGTCGCCGGGAGCGAGGGAATGGCGACCACCCCCGCGGTCCGGGCCTGGTGGCGGGACCCTGGTCGCGGTTTCGTCGCCAGGAGCGAGGGAATCGCGACCACCCCCCGCGCCCCCGGCCGCCGACACACCCCCGCCCCGGCCGCGGCCTTCGCCGTCGATGCACCCCGACCCCGGGCCCGGCCGCCGCGCCGGATACCGTACGCCGCGTGCGTCTCATCGTCGCCCGCTGCGAGGTCCGCTACTCCGGTCGCCTCGAGGCCCTGCTGCCCGAGGCCCTGCGCCTCATCATGATCAAGTCCGACGGGTCGGTGATGGTCCACGCCGACACCGGCGGCTTCAAGCCCCAGAACTGGATGACGCCGCCGACCGTGATCGAGCTCGAGCGCAGCGGCGTGCCCGTCCCCGACGAGGTCGCGTCCGGCTATCCGGACCTCGGCGGCATCACGACCGTGACCGCGGCCCGGGAGGCCGCGGCCGGCCTGGGCCTCGCCGACGGCGAGCCGACCCCCGCGGAGCGCGCCGCCGCCGACCAGGCCGCGGCCGCCGCAGCCGCGGTCGTCGACGAGCCGCTGACGAAGATCGTCGTCCGCAAGCGGGCGGGATCGACGGAGGACCGCCTCGACATCGAGATCAGCGAGGTGATCTCCGACGTCTTCCACGACATGGGCGAAGCCGCGGCGCTCGAGAAGTCCGGCGTCGAGCGCGAGCTCCAGGAGCTCCTGGCCGACGCGCCGCACCACTGCGGCGAGGGCTTCCGGCTCGTCCGCCGCGAGTGGCCGACGGACATCGGCCCGGTCGACCTCATGTGCCGCGACGACGAGGACGGCTGGGTCGCCGTCGAGATCAAGCGCGTCGGCACGATCGACGCCGTCGAGCAGCTCTCCCGCTACCTCGAGCGGATGAAGGGCGACCCCGGTATGGCGGACCTCAAGGGGGTGCTGGCGGCACAGTCGATCAAGCCCCAGGCCCGGGTGCTGGCGGAGTCCCGCGGGCTCGGCTGGGTCGAGGTCGATCTCGACGTCCTGCGCGGCGACCGCGAGCCCGCGCTCCGGCTCTTCGACCTCTAGGCCGCTGCCCGTGCCGCCCGCCCGACCACGACGCCGCGGGCGACGATGACGGCGGGGGACGCGGAGCGGCCGGAGCCCGAGGGCGCCGCGGAGCTGGGCTGGATCGAGGCGCAGATCGAGGACGAGTTCCCCGGCCTGGCGCTCGTCACGATCGAGGTGCCCTGCCGACCGACGCGCACCGCGCCGTGGGTCGTCCACCGGCTGCGCGACCTCTCCAACCGCATCACCGGCGCCTACGCGCTGCAGGTCCGCCAGCTGCCCGTCCCGGCGCTGCACCGGTCGTTCTTCCGACAGCTCGGGCTCGACCCGGACGTCCGCCGGCCGCCGCTGGAGCAGGCGATCTTCGACCGCCTCTGGACCGGCGGCTTCGTGCCCGGCCAGACGCCCGACGACGCGCTGCTCGTCGCGCTGCTGGAGACCGGCGTCGCGGTCTGGGCGGTCGACGCGGCCGTCGTCTCGGGGCCCTTGGGCGTCCGCGGAGCGGTGGAGGGCGAGCCGCTCGGAGCCGGGAAGCCGCCGCCCGTGCTGCACGCCGGCGAGCTCGTGATCGCCGACGAGGACCGCGCCGTGGCCCGCCTGTTCCTGCCGCCGCCCGCGCCGTTCGCCGTCACCGCGACGACCCGGCGGGCGGTCCTCTTCGTGCTCCAGGTCCCGGGCGTCCCGGCGCTCGCGGTCCAGGAGTCGCTGGGCACCGTCCGCAAGCTGCTGCGGATCGCGTGACCGGCCCGCGGGTTCCCGGTCGACGTGGCCCGATGGCGGTGGTACGGTCGAGCCACGAAGAGCGACGCGGGGGAGGGGCGGATGCGCGGGATCGAAGCACTCGAAGTGGTCGACGAGCACGCGATCCGCACCGCGCCGCCCGGGCCATCCCCGCTCGCGCCGGACCGTCCCGGCGGGGGCCTCGGCCCCGACGAGCGCGCCGCGCGCCGCACGCTGCGCCGCCAGATCGCGCGGCTCGAGCTCGAGCTCTCCCGCGCCGTCGTCGGCGACCTCGAGGCCGGCGCCCGCGGGCGGCTGGAGACGGACGTCCTGACCGACTGCTCGACCGGCCCGCGGCTGCTCGACCTGGGGGGCCTGGAGCGTCGTCGCGACGAGCTCGTCGCCCGGCTGGCCGAGGTCGAGGCCCGGCGCACCGAGGAGCTCCACAACCGCGTGCTCCTGCGCGAGATGTACCGCGACCCGGCGTCGCACCGCTACGCGCGGCTCGAGACGACGGACCTCGCCGAGCGCGGCTGCCGCGTCTACGAGGTCGTGCCGCGGTTCGGCGTCGTCGGCGTGCTCACCGGCTGGTGGCGCGTCAAGGTCTCGTCGGGCTGCCCGTTAGCGCGAGCGCCGGCGGGCGCGAATCTTCAGCGGGCGGTGATGCTCGCTCCATCGACGGGCGGCCCTGGGGCCGCCCGTCCTGTGTCCGGGGTCGGGTCCCGGCCGGTCGTCTCGCCGTCGGCCGGCCCCGCGGCCCCGTCGGCGGCGGCCGACGCGGGCCGCCCGCCGGCGGGGTCAGTCCTGTGGCAGCCGCCCCGCGAACATCGTGAACGGGGTCGTCGCGTTGACCACCGGGGGGCCGTGGCCGACGAGGACCAGCCGCGGCTCGAGTTCGGCCAGGCGCCGGATCGACGCCCGGTTCTGGACCGGATCGGGCGTGAACGCGACGGGCGGCTCGCGCAGGCCGGGCCGGGTCGTCTTGAGGTCCATGCTGTTGACGACGTCGCCGCAGATCAGGACCCCGTCGCGCTCGCGCCAGAAGCTCACGTGGCCCGCGCTGTGGCCCGGCGTGTCGAGCACCACGAAGTCCGGTCCGACGACGTCTCCCGCGTGCAGGGCCGCGCCCTCGGGCACCGGGGTGAACCTCCCGTACCGGCGGCCGAGCGCCTTCAGCGGACCGGGGAACGACATCTCGCCCTCGCCGGAGTGCAGCGCGGGAAGGTCGCGCTCGCCCGCGCGGATGGGGACCCGCAGGGCGTCGATCACCTTGCGCGTGCCGCCGGCGTGGTCGACGTGGGCGTGCGTCAGGACGTGCTGCGCCACGACCCGGCCGCGGACCTGCGCGAGCACCCGCCCCGCCTGCCAGCCGAAGCCGGCGTCGACCAGGGTGTCCCCGATCAGGTAGGCGTTCACGCTGGACCGCGGCGAGAGGGGCAGGTGGAAGACGTCGTCGGCGACCTCGCGCATGCGGGGAGCGTAGCGCCGGGGACGCTCCGCGGAGGCGTGCGGTGAAAGTGAGAGGTCGCACGTCTTACTCACGGTAGGATGGCGGCCATGACCGACCAGCCCGTCCTCGTCGAGCGCCGCGGCGCCGTGCTCGTGATCACGATCAACCGCCCCGACCAGCGCAACGCGGTGAACAAGGCGGTCTCGGACGGGATCGGCGCGGCGATCCGGCAGCTCGAGGACGACGACACCCTGACCCTCGGCGTCCTGACGGGCGCGGGCAAGGGCTTCTGCGCGGGGATGGACCTGGCCGCGTTCGCCAAGGGCGAGCTGCCGTTCGACCCCGAGCGCGGGTTCGCCGGGATGGCGCAGCAGCGGCCGTCGAAGCCGGTGATCGCGGCCGTCGAGGGCTTCGCGGTCGCCGGCGGCCTGGAGATCGCGCTCTGCGCCGACCTGCTCGTCGCGGCGAGCGACGCGCGGCTCGGGATCCCGGAGGTCAAGCGGTCGCTCGTCGCGGCGGGCGGGGCGCTGCGGCGGCTGCCGGAGCGGATCCCGCTCGGCGTCGCGATGGAGATGGCGCTCACCGGCGACCCGATCACCGCGGCGCGGGGCTACGAGATCGGCTTGATCAACGTCGTCAGCGAGCCCGGCGGCGCGCTGGACGCCGCCCTCGCGCTGGCCGACCGGATCGCCGGCAACGGGCCGCTCGGCGTCGCGGCGTCCAAGCGGATCCTCCAGGCGCAGGGCGACTGGACGGAGACCGAGTTCTGGGAGCGCCAGGGGGAGATCGCCGGGCCGGTCCTGTTCTCCGAGGACGCGCGTGAGGGCGCGACGGCGTTCAAGGAGAAGCGCGAGCCGGTCTGGCGGGGGCGCTGAGGACGACCGGCCGCTGGGCCGGTCGTCGTCGGGGGGCCGCGACCTCGGGCCCGATGCGCGACCGTCGGCGCCGTCCGCGCCCCGGCGGCCGACCGCGGCGCGGTAGCGTCGCGCCATGGACTTCGCACCGACGGAGCGCTCCGCCGAGTACCTGGAGCGGCTGCAGGCGTTCATGGCCGAGCGGGTCTACCCCGCCGAGGCCGTCTACGACGAGCAGATGCGCGCGGCGGGCGACCCGCACCACCAGCCGCAGATCCTCGAGGACCTGAAGGCCGCGGCGAAGGACGCGGGCCTCTGGAACCTCTTCCACCCCCACGCGTCGGAGTGGACGCCGGGGCTGACCAACGTCGAGTACGCGCCGCTGGCCGAGCAGATGGGCCGCGTGCACTTCGCGCCCGAGGTCTTCAACTGCAACGCGCCGGACACCGGCAACATGGAGGTCCTCGAGCTCTTCGGCTCCGAGGAGCACCGCGAGCAGTGGCTGCGGCCGCTGCTGGCCGGCGAGATCCGCTCGGCGTTCGCGATGACGGAGCCCGACGTCGCCTCGTCCGACGCGACGAACATCGCGATGTCGATCGTGCGCGACGGCGACGAGTACGTCCTCAACGGCCGCAAGTGGTGGACGAGCAACGCCCTGCACCGCGACTGCAAGGTCCTGATCGTCATGGGCAAGACGGCGCCCGACGCCGCGCCCCACAAGCAGCAGAGCATGCTCGTGGTGCCGATGGACACGCCCGGCGTCACGATCGTCCGCGGCCTGCCGGTCTTCGGCTACCAGGACCGCGAGGGCCACGCCGAGGTGCTGTTCGAGGACGCCCGCGTGCCCGTGTCGGCCATCCTCAAGGGCGAGGGGGAGGGCTTCGCGATCGCGCAGGCGCGCCTCGGGCCCGGCCGCATCCACCACTGCATGCGGACGATCGGGTCGGCCGAGCGCGCGCTCGAGCTGCTCTGCCGCCGCGCCCAGGAGCGCGTGACCTTCGGCCTGCCGGTCAGCGAACGGGCGAACGTCCAGGACTGGATCGCCGAGGCCCGCATCGACATCGAGATGATCCGGCTCCTGGCGATGAAGACCGCATGGCTGATGGACACCGTCGGCAACAAGCACGCGAAGACCGAGATCGCCGCGATCAAGGTCGCCGCGCCGCAGATCGCGCAGAAGATCATCGACCGGGCGATCCAGGTCCACGGCGGCGGCGGGGTCTCCGACGACTTCCCGTTGGCGATGATGTGGGCGCACCAGCGCACCCTGCGCCTGGCCGACGGGCCCGACGAGGTCCACAAGCGGCAGATCGCGCGCTCCGAGCTCCGGCGTCACCCGGCCGGGGGTGCCGCGTGAGCGTCGAAGCGGGTGGCGCGGCGGCCGGCGGGTGGCGGCCCGAGGGGTCGGGGACCTCGAGGGATCGGACCACGACGGGGCCGGGAACGGGGTTGTTCTCCGCAGGCGTCCTGGACGGGCAGGTCGCACTGGTCAGCGGCGGCGGCAGCGGCCTGGGCCGCGCGGCGACGCTCGAGCTCGTCGCGCTCGGCGCCCACGTCGTGGTCTGCGGCCGGCGGCCCGAGCCGATCGAGGAGACCGTCGCGCTGGCCGGCGAGCGCTGCGAGGCGCTGGTCGCCGACATCCGCGAGGAGGACCAGGTCGACGCGCTGGTCGACGACGTCCTGGCGCGCCACGGCCGGATCGACCTGCTGCTCAACAACGCGGGCGGGCAGTTCCTCGCGCCGGCGGAGAACATCACGCCGAAGGGCTTCCGCACCGTCATGCGGCTGAACGTCGAGGGCACGTGGCTGATGACCCACGCCGTCGCGACGAAGGCGATGATCCCGGCCGGCGCCGACGGGACGTCGCCGGGCGGCAAGGTCCTCAACGTCACCCTGACCCCGCACGCGGGGTTCCCCGGGATGGCGCACTCGGCGGCCGCCCGGGCGGCGGTCGAGAACCTGACGAAGACCCTGGCGACCGAGTGGGCGCGCTTCGGCATCCGCCTCAACGCGATCGCCGCCGGCAAGTTCGGCACCGACACGTTCCTGACGAAGTACCCGGAGCGGATGGTCGCCTCGGCCGCCGCCGACGCGCCGCTGGGCCGGATGGGCACGCCGGAAGAGTTCGCGCAGCTCGTGGCGTTCCTCGCGTCGCCGGCCGGCGACCACTTCACGGGCTCGGTCCTCACGCTCGACGGCGGTCGCGACAACTGGAAGGGCGCGTGGCCCGACCCGCAGGAGGCCGACGAGGCGGGCGTGCCGCTGCAGGAAGCGCGGCGGGCGGGCCCCGCCGACTTCACGGCCCCGCCCGCCTGACGACGCCCCGCGACGCGGTCAGTGCCCGGAGATCCGCTCCGCCAGCGCGGTCACGCGCGAGGGGCGGCCGGTTCGGCGCTCGATCTCCTGGCCGAGGCCGAGCAGGCCGTAGACGCCGCGGATCCCGGCGTAGCGCAGGGGCTCCGGCTCCCAGCGCGGCGGGCGGCCGCCCGGGGGGAGGACCCAGGGCAGCGCGGCGAGCTCCGAGCGCCGGCCCACCAGCAGGTCGCGCAGCGTGCGGCCCGCGAGGTTCGACGCCGCGACGCCCTCGCCGACGTAGCCGCCCGCCGACGCCAGGCCGGTGGTGTCGTCGGCCGTCACGAACGGGGTCCAGTCGCGGGTGACGCCCAGGACGCCGTGCCAGGCGCCGTCGATCCGGATCCCCTGAAGCGCGGGACCGAACAGCCGCACCAGGCCGTCCCGGAGCGTCGCGACGGTGCGCGCCGGCACCGGCCCCTCGCGGTCCGTCCGCGACCCGTAGCGATAGGGCACGCCGCGCCCGCCGATCGCGATCCGGCCGTCGGCGGTGCGCTGGAGGTAGTGGTAGAGCGGGCCGGCGTCGAGGATCGTCTCGGCGCCCCGCCAGCCGATCGCCATCCACTGCTCCGGCCGCAGCGGCGCCGTGACGATCATCGAGCTCGTGATCGGCGCGACGGTGCGCGCGTCGCCCGGAAGGCCCGGCGTGTAGCCCTCGGTGCAGCGCACCACCCAGCGCGCCGAGACGTCGCCGCGGTCGGTGCGGGCGACGGCGGGGACGGTCCCGCGGATCGGCTCGATCGCCGTCACCGCGGTGCCCTCGACGATCGTCGCGCCGGCGCGCTCGACCGCGGCGGAGAGGCCCCGCACGAGGGCCGCGGGCTGGATCCGCGCGCAGTCGGGATCGAAGAGCGCGCCGAGGGCTCCCGGGACCCGGACGCGGGCTGCGACCTCGTCCGCGCCGAGGAGGGCGACGGGGGACGGGACGGCCTGGGCGCGCAGCCGGTCGAGCTCGACCGCGGACCGGGCGATCGTGAGCGTGCCGCCGACGTGGAAGGCACAGTCGATCCCCTCGGCCTCGACGACGCGGCCGATCTCCGCGACGGTCGCGCGGATCGCGGCGTCCATCCGCCGGGCGCCGTCCGGGCCGCCGCGGGCGATCCACGTGGCGGGATCGCCGGCGAGGGCGCCCTGCACCCAGCCGCCGTTGCGGCCGGACGCGCCGAAGCCGCAGACCTCTCGCTCGACGACGAGGACGTCGAGCTCGGGGTGCGTGCGCCGCAGCTCGTAGGCGGTCCACAGGCCGGTGTAGCCGCCGCCGACGACGCAGACGTCGACGCGGCGGTCACCGTCCAGCGGGGGCCGCGGGGCGGGCATCGCGGCGTGGTGGCCGAGGGCCGAGAACCAGTGCGAGACGGGATCGCTCATGGGCGCCCCACGCTATTCCCCCGAACGTCGGCCGGTGTGGTCTGATGCACCGGCGTGTCGTCGTCGCCCCAGCGGAGAGCCACCGCCGTCGTCCCCCGGCCCCCGGCGTGAGCGGAACCGCGCGCACCGGCGCGCACCCGACCGACCGGATACCCGGCGACGGCCGCCCGCGACGAGTCCGTCCACGCCGCGGGATCGTCCGCCCGGCGCTGCTCGCCCTCCTGCTGACCGCGACGGGATCGCTCGCGGTGACCGGCTGCGGGGACTCGCCCTCGTCGCCCGTGCAGAACGAGACCCCGAAGGTGCCGAAGGCCCCGCTGCCCGCGGTCGACATACCGAAGCCCGGTCGCGCGCGGACGGTCCTGCTGGCCGGCCTCGACCACCGCTACGCCGACGGCCCGGGGGCGAAGAGTCGGTCGGACACGATGCTGCTCGTGCGGCTGGATCCCGACTCGGCGGCCACCTCGATGCTCTCCCTCCCGCGCGACCTGCGGGTGGCGTCGCTCGGCAGGCCCGGCCAGGACAAGCTCAACTCGGCGTGGTTCCGCGGCGGGCAGAACGCGCTGAAGCGGGTCCTCGGCACGGAGCTCCTCGGCACCCCGGAGGACCCGTTCGTCATCGACGACGTGGTCTCCGTGCGCTTCGACGCGTTCTCGAAGATCGTCAACACGCTCGGCTGCCTCTACGCCGACGTCGACCGGAAGTACTTCGTCGCGCCGAACGCCGGGCACGCGCAGATCGACCAGCCCGCCGGCTACCAGCGGCTCTGCGGCGAGGACGCCCTGGCGTACGTGCGGTACCGGATCGGCGACAGCGACTTCGTCCGCGAGGCCCGGCAGGCGAACTACCTGACCGAGGTCCGCACGCAGATCGACCCGCTGAAGGTGCTCTCCGGCGGGCTGCTGCCGCGGCTGGCCAAGAACCTCGGCAAGAGCGTCTCGACCCGCGAGCAGCTCGCGGACATCGCGCAGCTGGCCGTCTACGTCGTGGGGCGCCCCACCTCGCGGATCGAGCTCGAGGACGTGAAGGACGCGACCGACGGCTCCGGCGACGTGCTGACGACACCGGCCGCGCTGGAGCGGGCGCGCCGCCGCTTCCTCGCGCCGCGGCTGCCGTCTCAGAAGACGCAGGTCGAGGAGCGGACCGGCCGGTCCGCCGTCCTGCCCGAGCGCGGGACCCGCCTGCGCACCAGCCCGCCGGCGACGCTGACCACCGACACCGCCGGGGCGAAGGCGGCCGCGAAGGCCGTCCGGCGCAAGGCGCGCGGCCTGCGGGTCTACGTCCCCGACCTGCGCCCGGCCTCCGCCGTCTACGACGCCGGGTCGACCCGCGGCTACCGGATCTCCGGCCCGAACGGCAAGCCGCGCTGGCCCGCCTACCGCGTCGTCGCCCGCACCGCGGCCGGTCAGTACTACGGCGTCGAGGGCACCACCTGGACGTCCCCGCCGGTGCTCGACCTGGCGAGCGACGTCGTCCGCATCGGCGGGCGCACCTGGAGCGTCCAGTACGTCGGCCGCCGGGTCCACCGCCTGATCTGGCGGGACCCCGACGGCGGGGGCGTCTACTGGCTCACCAACACCCTGACCGACGGCCTGAAGGCGCAGGAGATGTACGCGATCGCGAAGAGCCTGGAGCGGCGCTAGGCGGCGGGCATGCCCTTCACCCGGGCCGTGGCCTCGGTGAGGACCTCGCCGAGGATGCCGGTCATCTCGTCGAAGATCGCCTGGTCGGCGATCAGCGGCGGCGAGACCTGGATGACGGGCTCGCCGCGGTCGTCGGCGCGGCAGATGAGGCCGGCGTCGAACAGGCGGTCGGAGAGGAAGTGCTGCAGCAGGTCCTTGCCCTCGGCGGCCGAGAAGCCCTGCTTGGAGTCCTTGTCCTTGACGAGCTCCAGCGCGTAGAAGAAGCCGGTGCCGCGCAGGTCGCCGACGATCGGCAGGTCGAGCAGCGGCTCCAGCGTCCTGCGAAACGCGTCCTGCTCGCGCGCGACGTGGCCGACGACGTCCAGGCGCTTCATGATCTCGATGTTCTTCAGCGCGATCGCGGCCTGGACCGGGTGGCCGCCGAACGTGATGCCGTGCTTGAACATCTGGTCGGCGCCGTAGAACGGCTCGGCGACCTTGTCGGACACGAGCAGCGCGCCGATCGACGCGTAGGCGGACGAGAGGCCCTTGGCGGAGGTGATGAGGTCGGGCTTGATGTCGTACTTCAGCGAGCCGAACCAGTCGCCCAGGCGGCCGAAGCCGGTGATGACCTCGTCGGCGCAGAGCAGGATCCCGTACTCGTCGCAGAGCGCGCGGACGCCCTGGAAGTAGCCCGCGGGCGGGGTGAACGCGCCGCCGGAGTTCTGCACGGGCTCGAGGATGATCATCGCGATGGTGTCGGGACCCTCGCTGAGGATCCGGTGCTCCATGTCGTCGAGGAGCATCGCGGTGAACTGCTCCTCGGTCTCGCCCTCGGGGCGGTGGAAGCGGTCCGTGTTGCGGACGTGGGAGACCTGCGGGACGAGCGGCTCGAACGGGTTGCGGATGGACTCCACGCCCGTGATCGAGAGGGCGCCCATGGTGGTGCCGTGGTAGGCGACGTCGCGGCCGATGGCCTTCCAGCGGCGCTCGCCCTTGAGCGCGTGGTACTGCCGGGCGATCTTCCAGGCGGACTCGACGGACTCGGCGCCGCCGGACGTGAAGAAGACGCGGTTGAAGGTCTCCGGCGCCAGCGACGCGACCTCCTCGGCGAGCTCGATGGCGCGGGGGTGGGCGTAGTTCCAGTTGGTGTAGAACGGCAGCTCGCGCATCTGCGCGGCGGCGGCCTCGCCGATCTCCTCGCCGTGCGAGTAGCCGATCTGGACGGCGAACAGGCCGGCCAGGCCGTCGAGGTAGCGCTTGCCGTCGACGTCGGTGAGGTGACAGCCGTCGCCGCCGACGATGACCGGGAGGGGACGGTGCTCGAAGTCCCCCATCTGCGTGAAGTGCAGCCAGAGGTGGTCCTGGGCGGAGCGACGCAGCTCCGCGGCCGAGGCGTGGCTGGATGTCGACGGCGTGCTCATACAACTGATGTTCGCATCAGTTGCGCCGGATTGCCAGTCGGAGGACCGTCCGCTCGGCCGCCCGGGGACGCGACGGAGTGTCGACCCGCCGCCCGGGTCGCGAGCCGGTGCGGCTCGCGGGGCGCCGGCCGGCTGGCGGGCCGGTGAGCGGCCGGTGCGGGGCCGGTGGGTGCCGCTCGCGGGTGGCGCCGCCGGGTGATGGGCTCCCGGCGCCTTCCGCGGGTTGACGGATGGGGCGGCGAGACCTATGGTTTGCATCGCAGACTGGTTTGTCAACCGAAAGTCCCGATGGATCACCACCACCTGCGGGCCACCGCGACCGCATCCCCGTACCTCCGCGGACTGGTCGCCGTGCCCGGCGGTCTCCTGTTCGTCGTCGCCGCCCTGGGCAACTGGGGCTGGGGGCCGCTCCGGCACCCGGCGGCGTTCCTCGTCGTGGTCGCGTGCGTCGCGGCGGCCTGCGCCGTCGCGGGCCGGTACACGCGGGAGCGCGTCGGGCGCGCGACACCGACGCGCGCGCAGCGGGTCCGGGAGGGGCTCGTCGGCGTGGCCGGCGTCGCGCTGATGGTCGGCGGCTCGACGCTGCTGCGCAGCCGCGCGAGCTGGTCCCTCGATCTGCCCGTCAACGCGATCCCGGCGATGTTCGCGGTGCACATGCTCCTGTACTACGAGTGGCTCGTCGGACTGCGCGCCCACCACCGGGTGGTCTGGGGCCTCCTGCTGGCCGCCGGCGCGTTCCCGGTCTGGGACGGCGCCGATCCGAGCAACGTCGGCCTGGTCCTGACCGGCGTCGCGGTGTCGATCAACGGCGCCCTCGACCACCGGCTGCTGCTCCGGGACCTCGACCCGCCGGCGTGGCCGGCGACAGGGGCCGACCGTGCCGGATGACGACGACCTCGTGCTGGACCGGCTCGTCCACGAGCCGGCCCGCCTGGCGATCCTGACGGTCCTGAGCTCCGTCGCCGACGCGGACTTCGTCTTCATCCAGCGCCTGACGGGCCTCACGAAGGGCAACCTCTCGAGTCACCTGGCCAAGCTGGAGGAGGCCGGCCTCGTCGACGTCGAGAAGCGCTTCGTGGGCCGGCGCCCCAACACCAGGCTGGAGCTCACGGCCCTCGGCCGGGAGCGCATCGACCGCCACTGGGCGCAGCTCGAGCGCCTCCGAGGGCTGGCGGACGTGTCCGCCTCGACGGCGCCGTCGCGCCGGCGGGGCCCGGCGGCTCCTGGGTCGGCCTGACCGTCGGGTCCCACTGCGCCTCATCGGGCCGGTCCGGCGCGAGCGAGCACGCAGGCGCCGGATCGGTCGGCTGCTGCGGAGTCCGGCCGGCGCGGCCGTCCGGTCCCCGCAGACTCAGTCCGCCGCGACCGGGCGCTCGGCGTCGAGCTCCGCCGCCAGCGCGCGCAGCAGGCGCTCGACGTCGGGGTCGCCGTCGTCGTCCCAGTCCGCCGTCAGGGCCCGCAGGTGGTCCCCGTGGGCGGCGGTGAGCCTCGCGCTCAGCGCCCGGCCCTCGTTCGTCGGCCGGGGCGCGTCGCCTGCGGTGAGCAGACCGCGAGCCTGGAGGTCGCCGACCGCCTCCTCGCCGCGGGCGCGCTGCTCGGGGTCGGTCGGCAGGTCGGCCGGGGTGCCGCCCGCGCGGTCGATCCGGCCGAGGACCCAGGCCGAGAGCGGCGAGAGGCCGGGGTCGACGTCGCGGACGACGCCGACGTAGGACTCGCGGAAGCGCTCCGTCCCGACCGCCGTCCGCAGCTGGCGGGCCAGCTCGGTGACGGCGTCGACGGCCGGGCTCGGCGCGACGGTCTCCTGCGGTGCGGCGGCGTCCTGCACCGAGCGGCGCAGCCGGGCCTCGGGGATCAGCCAGGTCAGCGCGAAGGCGACGATCATGATCGCCGCGGCGACGAGGAAGACGAGGCTGACGGAGTCCGTGAACGCGCCGGTGTAGGCGACGCGGACGGGCTCGGGCAGGGCCGCCACCGCGGCGGCGTCGACGCTGCCGCCCGAGAGGCTCGCCGGGGCGTTCGCCGGCAGGCGCTCGGCGAGCGCGCCGACGAGGTGGCCGGTGAAGATCGCGCCGAGGATCGCGGTGCCGACCGAGCCGCCGATCGACCGGAAGAGCGTCGCGGCCGCCGTCGCCACGCCGAGCTCGGAGTAGGGCACCGAGTTCTGGGCCACGAGCGTGAGCACCTGCATGACGCAGCCGAGGCCGAGGCCGAGGACGAGCATGTAGAGCGCCGCCTGGACCGTGCCGGTGTCGACCGCGAGGTGCGACAGCAGGAAGAGGCCGAGCGTCGCGACCGCCGTGCCGACGATCGGGAACGGCCGGTAGCGGCCGGTGCGCGTGATCAGCTGGCCGGAGAGGATCGAGGTGAACAGGAGCCCGCCCATCACCGGCAGCAGCTGCAGGCCGGACTCCGTCGGGCTCAGGCCGCGCACGACCTGCTGGAACAGCGGCAGGTAGGTCAGCGCCCCGAAGAGCGCGAAGCCGACGGTCAGGCTGACGAGCGACACGACCGTGAACGCGCGGATCCGGAAGAGCCGCGGCGGGATGATCGGCTCGGCGGCGCGCTGCTCCACCTTGACGAACGCGACGAGCGCCACCGCGGAGAGGATCCCGAGGCCGACGATCGTGAACGACCCCCACTCGACGGACTGCCCGCCGAGTGTCGTCAGCAGCACCAGCGAGACGAGGCAGACGGTCAGGAGGACCGTGCCGAGGTAGTCGATCGCGTGCTTGCCGGTCGCCCGGACGCTCGGCAGCGTGAGCGCCAGGCCGATGAACGCGGCGATCCCCAGCGGCAGGTTGATGTAGAAGATCCAGCGCCACGACAGGTGGCTCGTGAAGAAGCCGCCGATCAGCGGCCCGGCGACCGCCGAGACACCGAAGACCGCGCCGAAGAGGCCCGTGTACTTGCCGCGGTCGCGGGGCGAGACGACGTCGCCGATCGCCGCCTGGGCGCTGACCATGAGCCCGCCGCCGCCGAGGCCCTGGATCGCGCGGAACGCGATCAGCTCCCCCATCGACTGGGCCAGCCCGCAGAGCGCGGACCCGGCGAGGAACAGCACGAGCGCGACCTGCAGCACCCGCTTGCGGCCGTAGATGTCGCCGAGCTTGCCGTAGAGCGGCGTCACGGCCGTCACGGCGAGCAGGTAGGCGGTGACGACCCACGACAGGTGCTCGAGGCCGCCGAGCTCGCCGACGATCGTGGGCAGCGCCGTCGAGACGATCGTCTGGTCCAGCGACGCCAGCAGCATCACCAGGAGCAGGCCGGCCATCACGACGCGCACGCGGGGTGCGGCCGTGGTGGGGGAGGCCGGGGCGGCGGCGGTCGACATGCGGACACCCTAGACGCCGCGGGGCGGGTCGTCGCCGCGGCGCGACCGACGGCACCTGGCGGCGAATCCCTACCGGTGGTACAACTCTGCCTACGGTCCCGTACCTACGAATCCGTAGGTAGACCCGACGCCCCCGTTCCCGACCGGATCGACGCACCATGAGTCCACTGATCGCCCAGGCCGCACCATCCGGTGGTGGCGGCGCGCCCCTCGACCAGATCGCGATCGTCGCGGTCGCCACGACGGGCGTCACGCTGCTGATGCTGCTCCTGATCGCGCGCTACCGGTCGGGCCGGGCCCGGCCGCTGCGCGCCCTCTCGGCGTTCGCGGAGCGCACCGTCGGCATCCCCGGCTGGGCTGCCGTTCCCGGCCTCGCCACGATCGCGTTCGCGCTGGTGATCATCCTCGGCGCCACGTGGGACATCGGCCTGCACATCGACGTCGGCCGCGACGAGGGCCCGCTCGGCACGACCGCGCACTACCCCCTGCTGGTCGGGCTCTTCGGCGTCTTCCAGATGGGCCTGCTCGCCGTCGGCATGGCGCCCGCCAACCCGAAGCGCTCGAGCCCCGTCGCGCTGCGGATCAAGGGCCTGTGGCCGCTGCCCGCCGGCGGCGTCCTGCTGCTGGCCGGCGGCGCGTTCGGCTTCGCCGCGTTCCCGCTCGACGACCTCTGGCACCGCACCTTCGGCCAGGACGTGACGCTCTGGGGTCCGACCCACCTGATGATCGTCGCCGGCACCGCCGTCGGCGGCACCGCGGGTGTCCTGCTGCTCGTCGAGGGTGCACGCTCCGTCGGCCGCGAGCCGGCCAACGGCAGGAACGCGCTGATGCGCCCGCTGCCGGCGCTGCTGGCCGCGATCTTCCTCTACCTCTGGGCCGCGTCCCTGCACGAGTTCAACTGGGGCGTCCCGCAGTACCGGATGGTCTGGCACCCGCTGCTGCTCGCGCTCGGCTCGGCGCAGGCGCTCGTGCTGGCGCGGGTCTGGGGCGGCCGCGGCTCGGCGCTGCTCGCGCTGGCCATCTGGGCGCCGGTCCAGGTCTTCATGTCGCTGATGATCGGCGGCCCGCTGCACGTCACCGCGCCCGGCATGCCGCTGTTCGTGGCCGAGGTCGCGATCGTCGAGCTGCTCGCGATCCGCGGCACGTGGAAGAGCCCGGTGCGCTTCGGCGTCGTCGCCGGCGTGCTCATCGGCACCGTCGGCTTCGCGGCCGAGTACGCCTGGACGCACGCGATCATGCCGATCCCGTGGACGCCGGCGATGCTGCCCGAGGGCGTGCCGGTCGCGATCCTCGCGGGCATCGGCGGCGGCGTGCTCGGCGCGCTGATGGCGCAGGCGCTGCAGGGCTCGCTGCAGCCGTCGCGCCGCGGGCCGGTCCTCGGCCGCCCGCTGGTCCTCGCCTCGGCGGCCGGCGTGCTCGTGATCGCCCTGGGCGTCAACGCATTCCTCGCGTCGACCCCGAAGGACGCGAAGGTCTCGATGGCGCTGACGAACCTGCGACAGGGCGACGCACCCGGCACCGGCGGCCGGCAGACCGTCGGCGACCTGCGCGTCCGCTTCGAGGGCGTCACGACGAAGCACGCCATGTACGTCTCCGCGCTCGGCTGGCAGGGCAAGGGCCGCTACCTGAACGACCTGCGCCGGCAGGCCGACGGCTCGTACGCCAGCACCTCGCCGGTCCCCGTGACCGGCAAGTGGAAGTCGTTCGTGCGCCTGCAGAAGGGCCGCACGATGCTCGCCGCGCCGATCCGCATGGCGGCCGACCCGGCGATCGACTTCAAGGGCTTCCCGGCCCGCGCCGAGGTCACCCGGACGATGGTCGCCGACCGCACGCTGATGCAGATCGAGCGCAAGCCCGGCGTGCCGACCTGGCTGTGGACCGGCGCGACGCTGACGGTCCTGCTCTCGATCCTCGGCATGGCGATCCTGCTCGCCGCCGTGATCGTGCGCGTCGGGGCCATGACCCCGGGGCAGCGGTGCTCCGCGGGATGCTCGGGGACGACGACCAGCGGTTCGAGCGGTTGACGGAGGCGGAACGCCGGGCGGCATGAGCGCCGGGCCCCGCCGCACCA
>NZ_JBFAPC010000129.1:0-16303 GCF_040675535.1 Patulibacter sp. NPDC049589
AGATCCTGCACGGCGGCTGGTTCCCGCTGCTGATCGGGGCGATCGTCTTCGTCCTGCTGCGAGCACGGGCTCGTCCTGCTCGTCGAGGACCACCCCGTCAACCGCGCCGTGCTCGTCGCGCAGATCGAGGCGGTGGGGGTCGTCGTCGACGCCGCGGCCGACGCGGACGAGGCGCAGCGGCGCTTCGCGGAGCACGACTACGGCCTGGTCTTCACCGACATCCAGCTGCCGGGCACCGACGGCTACGCGCTGGCGGGCCGGCTGCGGGGCCTCGAGGCCGCGCACGACCGCCCCCGGACGCCGATCGTCGCCCTGACCGCCAGCGCCGTGCGCGGCGAGGCCGAGCGCTGCCGCGACGCCGGGATGGACGACCTCGTGACGAAGCCGACGACGCTGGCGGTCCTCGACGCCACCCTGCGCCGCTGGATGCCCCAGGTGGCCTGGCCGGCGGCCGGGGGCGACGGTGCTCCCGGGGCCGGGGCCTCGCGGGTCGGGCCGGGAGCGGCGCCCGGAGGCGGCCCTGACGCGGGCGGCCCGGCGGACACCGGCGCGGGCGACGGCCGAGCGGCGCGTCCCGGGGTCCGCTCCCCGTCCGTCTTCGACGCCTCGGCGCTGGACGAGCTGACCGGCGGCGACCCGGAGCTCGGGCGCCAGGTGCTCGCGTCGTACGTCGAGGTCCTGGAGGCGGACGTGGAGGCGCTGGTCGCCGCGCGGGACGCCGCGGACCCGGAGGGGACCCGCCTCGTCGCGCACCGGATGGGCAGCGCCGGGCGGATGGTCGGCGCGACCGCCGTCGCGGTCGCGGCGGAGGCGGTCGAGTCCGCGGTGCTGGAAGGAGACGGGGCGTGGGCGGCGAAGGTCGACGCGGTGGCCGTGGCGGCGGTCGCCGTGCACGGCGCCGGGGCCTGAGGCCCCGGGGCCCGAGCCTTCTCCCGCCCGCGCGGCGCCCCGTCGCGGTCGACCGCGATCCGGACCCCGCGAGCGCCCGCGGGGCGGCCGCCGGGACCTGCGGACCGGCCCCGAGAGCGGGTGCGCCCGTGCAGGATCCCGCGAAGCTGCACGGAACCTGCGCGCGATCCGCCCGGGCGGGCCCGAAAGCTGCACCGAACCTCCAGCCCCCGGGTCCGGGGGCGCGGGGCCGTCACATTGGTCGAGCCATGTCGCGGGCCACCCAACCACGCGACCTCGTGCCCTGCACGACGTCGGTGAAGACGACAGCGGTCCTTCTTGCCGCCGTGACCCTGTCGTGCGCCGCCGGCGTCGGTGCCTCCTCAGCCTCAGCGGCCGGGGCACCGACGCCGACGACGCAGCAAGCGCCGAGCACCAGCGGCGGCGCCGTCGCCCCCGCGTCGACCACGACGCCCGCCTCGGGGACCCCCGGGGTCCCGAAGACGATCCCGGACGCCCCCGCCCGCGTCCGCGCCGTCGTCACCCGCTTCGCGCTCAGCGCCTCCTCGTGGGCCACCGGCAACGCCGCCCCCACCATCGACCTGCGCATCGATGCCCGTCGCGCGACCGCCGCCCGGGTGCAGGTCCGCGTCGAGGACCGCACCACGCGCAAGATCGTCCTCCGCCAGTCCTTCGGCGTCGTCCGCTCCGGCGTCGACGTGCAGTCGGCCGTCACCAAGCGGCTGCTCGCGCTGCCCGGGCGCTACCGCCTGCGGCTGATCGTCCGCGACCAGACCGGCCGCCGCACCGTCAAGGCCCGCGGGCTGCAGGTCACGGCCGCCCCCGCCGCCGCGAGCACCCCGACCGGCGTGGCCGGCTACGTCTTCCCCGTCCAGGGCGCCTGCAACTTCCGCAGCCTCGACGCGCAGCGCTTCCACTCGGCCCGCGAGGCCGGCCGCGCCCACAACGGCCAGGACATCGGCACCTACAGCGGCTTCCCGCCGGTCGTGGCCGTCACCGCCGCGACCGTCGACAGCGTCTTCTACGACGACGCGGGCGGCGGCTGGACGATCGTGTTCGACGGGGACGACGGCGTCGCCTACGGCTACCTGCACCTGAAGGCCGGGTCGATCGTCGTCCAGCCCGGGCAGCGCGTGGCGGCGGGCCAGCGCGTCGCCAACGCCGGCAACACCGGCGGCGACTACGAGCCGCACCTGCACTTCGAGATGCGGCCGATCCCGTGGAGCGCGCACCGCGCCGACGCCGTGGACCCGATGCCGCTGCTGCTGAAGCTGCCCAACCCCTGCGACGGCTAGACCGCGGGGCCCGCGTGGGCCGTGAGGCGTCCGCCGTCCGGGAGGGGCGGCGGACGCCTGACGGCCCACCTCCGATACCCTGATCTGCCTGTCCTGGCGGGATAGCTCAGTTGGTAGAGCACACGACTGAAAATCGTGGTGTCCCCGGTTCGAGTCCGGGTCTCGCCATCAGCACGAAGGGCCCCGGAAGTTCCGGGGCCCTTCGTCGTTCGGGGGCCGATCGCGGCCCCGGGCGGACCGCCGGGATCGCGGCTCGGCGCCCGCCCATGCCTGCGCCGCTCGGCGACGCGCGCGTCCTCCGCGACGGCGGCGCGTCACGCTCCGGCGCCCGGACGTGGCCGGCGAGGACGAGGTCGGGCGCGGCGTCGCCCAGGCGCTCGCGGAGCAGCGCGTGCGCGGCCCGCAGCGTCGGCAGGTCCTTGCGCGGCTCGTCGTCGCCGACGTAGAGCAGGTACGGGCGGCCCAGCGGCACGGACGGCGCCCGGACGGTCTCGCCGTGGCGGATGTCCCGCGCCCGCCACTGCCCCGGCCCGTGCGGCGCGACGACGATCCGGTCGACGGGCACGCCCCAGCGCTCCCGGACGTCGTGCGCCGTCGTGCGCGAGACCGCGATGACGACGTCGGCCGCCAGGGCCGCGGCCTTGTGCGTCTTCGAGGCCCAGCGCGCGAAGCGCGGGTCGAAGTGCTCCGGCAGCAGCTCGAACGCGAGGTCGTGCACGGTGATCGCCTGGGCGATCCCGGCGGTCGCGCGGCGCGGGCGGTAGATCGCCGGCAGCGGGTGGTGGACGACGTCGGCCCCGTGGTGGACGGCCAGGCGCGGCAGGGCGACGTCGAGCCACCAGCGGTCGCGGAGGAGGTTGCGGGCGCTGCGCCAGCCGCCGCCCCCGGGCGCGGGTCGTCCCTCGTCGGCGACCGCGACGACGTCGACGCCCTGCTCCTCGAGCCCGGCGCGCAGCCGCTCGACGTACGTCGTGGTGCCGGACGCGCCGCGCTGCGCGTAGCTGGTGTCGAGGACGACCTTCACGAGCGCCGAGCCTACCGTCGGCGGGCCGCCGGGACCGCGATCCGTCACGGGGCCTTCCCGGGCGGGCTAGCCTTCCGGTCGATGCCGTCGCTTCTGGTGGTGCACGCGGTGGACCAGCCCGGCGGCGCCGAGCTCGCTCTGCTGCGCGCCGCGCCGCTCCTGATCGACCGCGGCTGGCGGATCACGATGACCGGCCCGACGGGCCGCCGGCCGCCGGGGGCGCACGACGGGATCGTCTGGCGCCAGCAGGCCGTGGGCGGCCTCGGGCGCGGCCGCGGGGCCGCCGCGCTGCTGGCCTACGGGGCCTTCCGGGCGCTCGCCGCCCAGCACGACGTGGCGTACCTCAACGGCACCGTCCCGGCGCGCCTGCTGCCCGCCCTCGGCGACGGCGTGCTAGCCGGTGCGGCCCTGCGCGGCCTGCGGGCCCGCGGCCGCGGCGACGGCGCCGGCACCGGTCCGGTGGACGTCCGGACGGTCGTGCACGTCCACGACATGGTCGACCGCGTCCCGCGCTTCTGGGGCGCCGCCGACGCGCTCCTGGCGGACTCGCAGGCGTGCGCGGCGCCGGTCGCCGCGGCGCTCCGGCGCGAGGTCGCCGTGACCGGCTGTCCGGTCGACCTCGATCCCCCCCACGTCGCGCCGCCGTGGACGCCCGACGGCCGTCCGATCGTCGCGTTCGTCGGCCGGATCGAGCCGCGGAAGGGTCCGCTCGACCTGATCACGGCCGCCGAGGCCGTCCGCGTCGCCGTCCCCAACGCCCGCGTCGTGGTCGTCGGCGACGACACCTACGACGCCGACCCGCGCTACGCCCGCCAGGTCGACCGCCGCGCCGACGTCGCCCGCGTCGAGCGCTGGCCGTGGCAGGCCGGCGGCCCGGGGCTGCTGCGCCACGTCGACGTCCTCGTCGTGCCGTCCGACCGCGAGCCGTTCGGCACGATCGCCGCCGAGGCCCTCGCCGTCGGCGTGCCCGTCGTCGCCGGTGCCGTCGACGGGCTCGTCGAGGTCGTCCGCGACGGCGTCACCGGCCGGCTCGTCCCGCCCCACGACCCGCTGTCGCTCGCCCACGGGATCATCTGGGCGCTGCAGAACGGGCCGCTGCTGCGCGAGGAGTGCCGCGACGCCGCCCGCCGCTGGTCCCTGGAGGCCGTCACCGACCGCATCGAGGCCGCGCTGCGGGGCGTCGCGACGATCTCCCCCTCCGGCCGCGGAACGGCGCCGCCCGCACGCCACGCGGCCGCCGGCGAGGGGGACGCGTGATGCCGCGGCCGTCGGCCGGATCGCCGGAGTCGCCGCGGGACCCCGGGGAGCGGACGTGAAGGTCGTCCTCGACGTCCGCGGCGCCAGCGACGTGCGCGGCATCGGCCGCTACGTGCGCTGCCTGCTGGACGGCCTACGCGCGACCGCGGGGCCCGGCGACGAGGTGACCGAGGTCCAGGGCGGCCGCGGGCGCTCCGACGCGCAGGTCTTCCACAGCCCCTGGCTCGACGGGGCGCTGCTGCGCGCCGGCCGGCCGCAGGTCGTCACCCTCCACGACGTCGTGCCGCTGAAGCGCCGCCGCGAGTACCTGCGGACGGGCGTCCGCTTCCGCCTGCGCTACCACGCGGTCCAGCACGCGGACCTCGTGATCGTGCCGACCCAGGCCGTGGCCGACGACGTCGTCACGCACCTCGACATCCCCGAGCGGCGGATCCGCGTCGTCCACGAGGCGGCCGCGCCGCACCTCGGCCCCGCGAGCGCGGCGGCGATCTCCGACGTCCGCGCGCGCCTGGAGCTGCCCGAGACGTTCCTCCTCTGGGTCGGCGGGATGCGCCACCCGGACCCGCGCAAGCGCCTGGCGGAGCTCGCCGCCGCGCCCCGCACCCTGCCGCTGGTGCTCGTCGGCCCCGCGGGCCCGTGGGCGCACGACCTGCCGGACGTGCAGCTGACCGGCGAGGTCTCCGACGCCGACCTCTGCGCGATCTACTCCACCGCGCACGCCCTGGTGCTGCCCTCCGACGACGAGGGCTTCGGCCTGACGCCGGTCGAGGCCCTGCGCTGCGGCTGCCCGGTCGCGTGCTCCGACGTCGCCGCGCTGCGCGAGGTGCTGGGCGACCGGGCCGCGTTCGCCCCGCACGACGACATCCCGGCCCTCGTGCGGGCCGCGGAGGCCCTCAGGCGCCCCGCGCCGGCCTCCCCCGCCTGGACGTGGGACGACGCCGGCCGCGCGACCTGGGACATCTACCGCGAGCTGGCCTAGAGGCGCCGGCCGTGGGCGGGGCGCCAACCGTGGGCGGGGCGCCAACCGTGGGCGGGGCGCCAACCGTGGGCGGGGCGCCAACCGTGGGCGGGGCGCCAACCGTGGGCGGGGCGCCGGCCGTGGGCGGGGCGCCGGCCGAAGCCGGCGCGCTGACGAGGGCCGGGGCGACGAGGGTGACCCGTCGGCGCCGCGGCCCCGGGCACCGGAATCACGCCCCGCGGGTCAGAACGACGTGCCGCCGCGGATCGAGAAGGCGACCGACCGCTTGCCGTTGCGGCACGTGTAGCGCAGGTGGCGGGTGCCGGACGGTGCGGCGACGTCGCAGCGGTACCCGAGCGAGATCGCGTCCCCGTCGCGACGCGCCGTCCGGTAGACGCTCCGCGCCGTCTTGCAGGTCACCCGCTTGGCGGTGATGTCGTAGGCACGGCCGTACTTCGGGCAGTGCCGGGTCTTGGCGGACGCCTGGGGCGTCGCGACGCCCAGCGACAGGGTGAGCGCCAGCAACGCCACGGCTGGAGCAACGACGGATGCGGACTTCGGCATGGGGGATCTCCTGGGGGACTGGGGACGCCCCGGCCGACGAGACGTCGCGGGGCGCGGCACTGGTGCGTAGACGGTAGCCGTGTGCGCCGAACGGGAAACCTCGGCGTTCCCGGAGCGGGGCCGATCCCGGTGCCGGCCGCCGGCCGGGTCCGTCGGCCGACCAGCCCGGCCACGCCCACCAAGAACCCTTCCTGGCAGGTACCGAATCTGGTGACCGCCGCCGGCCGGCCCTACGACCCGGCCGCCACGCCCGCCGCCGACCGGCCCTACGACCCAGCCGCCACGCCCCGCCGCCGACCGGCCCTCACGACCCGGCGGCCACCGCCCCGTCGCCCGCCGGCGCCGCGGCCGTCTCGGTCCGCGGCTCGCGCAGGAGGACCGCCACCGCGACCGCGCCGACGATGCCGATCAGGCCCGCGACGAGCATCACGGTGCTGAGGCCCGAGCCGACCGCGTGGTGGATCGCGCCGTCGAGGGTGGCGCGGGCGTCGGTCGGGGCGGCGCGCAGGACGCCCTGGGCGCCGCCGCCCGTCACCGCGTCGGCGGCGCGGTCGCCCGGGGTGCCGGCGAGGAGGTCACCGATGCGGGCGCTGAAGATGCTGCCCAGGACGGCGATGCCGATCGCGAGGCCGAGCTGGCGACCGGTGTTGATCGCGCCCGCGGCCATCCCGCCGCGCTCCTGCGGCACGGCGCCCATGCCGGTCGACACGAGCATCGGGCTCATCAGGCCGACGCCGAGGCCGATGGCGGCCATGCCCGGCAGCACGGCCGGCCAGTCGGAGCCGCCGCCCAGGCCGGTCATCAGCAGGTCGCCGACGCCGATCAGGGCGAGGCCGGCCGCGATGATCCAGCGGGGCGACAGCTTGTGCAGGTGCCGCCCCATCCCGCCGGCGACGAAGAACGCCAGGCCGCTGAGCGGGAGCGTCACGAGACCGGCGGAGATCGCACCGAGGCCGAGCACCGTCTGCAGCCAGATCGACACGCAGACGAGCGAGCCGAACGCCGAGGCCGACAGCACGACGGCGGCCAGCAGGATGCCGACGAACGACGGCCGACGCAGCAGCGAGAGGTCGAACATCGGCTGGGACACCCGCAGCTCGATCGCGACGAACACGGCGAGCGCGACGACGGCGAGCGCCAACGTCCCGAGCGTGGCGACGGACGTCCAGCCCTCGTCGGTGACGCGCACGAGCGCGAACGTCGCGGCCGCGGCCGCCAGCGTGAACGCCCCGCCGCCGGCCCAGTCGATCCGCGGGCGGTGGTCGAGCCGGGACTCGCGGAGCGCGCGGCGCGCGAGGACGATCGTGATCAGGCCGATGGGGAGGTTCACGAAGAAGACCCAGCGCCAGGAGAGGCCCTGCGTCAGCAGCCCGCCGACGATCGGACCTGCGGCCGCGGCAGCGCCGGAGGTCGCGCCCCAGACGCCGAACGCGACGCCGCGGTCGCGGCCGGAGTAGGCGGTGTTCAACAGGACCAGCGTCGTGGCGAACATCGCCGCGGCGCCGACGCCCTGGACGGCGCGGGCGGCGATCAGCGTGCCCTCGCCCGGCGCCAGACCGCACGCGAGCGACGCGACGACGAAGACGCCGAGGCCGACGAGGTAGGTGCGCTTGCGGCCGACGATGTCGGCGATGGATCCCACGAGCAGGAGCAGCGCCGCGAGCGCGAGCGCGTAGATGTCGACGACCCACTGCAGGCCGGCGAACGAGGCGTCGAGGTCGATCGCCATGTCGGGGAGCGCGACGTTGACGATCGTGACGTCGACGAGCAGCATGAAGGTGCCGAGGCAGACGGCGACCAGCGGGGCCCAGTGGCCCGGAGGGTTCGCCGGGGCGGAGGCGTCGTGCGCGCCCGCAGCGTCAGGAGTGGTGGACATGAGGGCTATGGTGCGCCCGTACCGCGCTTCCGCCGAGCGGACGCCCGAGACTCGTCGACTTCCGCCATGGGACCCCGCCTTGCCGAGTGAAACCATCACGATCGACCAGCTCGACCGCCGGCTCGTCCACGCGCTCCTGCACCATGGGCGCGCGTCGTTCCGACTCTTGGCCGAGGTCCTCGGCTCGTCGGAGCAGACGGTCGCCCGGCGGTACCGGCGCCTGCGCGAGGCCGGGGTCGTCCGCGTGGTCGCGGTGCCGGACCCGCGCCGCTACCCGGAGAACATGTTCCTCCGGATCCGCATTCAGCCCGGAGCAGCCGTCGCCGTGGCGCGAGCGATGGCCGCCCGCTCCGACATCTCCTGGGTCACGGTCTCCGCGGGTGCGTCGGAGATCACCTGCTCCCTGCGCTCCGCGTCCTCCGAGGATCGCGACGCGCTCCTGCTGCAGGGCCTGCCCCGCGCGTCGCAGGTGACGAGCGTGACGACCGCGACGCTGCTGCACGTCTTCGCCGACGGGCGCGAGACCGAGTGGCAGGGGCTGCCCGACCGCCTCACCCCGGCCGAGCACGCCGCCCTCGAGGCCGACGCCCCGCCGATGCGGCGCAGCCGGGCGGAGCGCAGCGGCCGGACCGGCGACGCGGTCGAGGCCCCGGTCGGCCCCGAGGACGCCCCGCTGCTGGCCGCGCTGGCCCGGGACGGCCGCGCGAGCTGGGCGGCGCTCGCGGCCGCTACGGGGCGCTCGGAGTCGCAGGTGGCGCGCCGCGTCGAGGGGCTGTTCGCCGCCGGGGCGATCTTCGTCGACGCCGAGGTCGCACCGCGGCTGCTGGGCTTCCGGTCGTGGGTGATGCTCTGGATCTCCGCCGCGCCGGACGCCCTGGAGCGCGTCGGCCGCGAGATCGCCGCCCACCCCGAGTCGGCGTTCGTGGCCGCGACGACCGGCACGACGAACGTCGTCGCGTCCGTCCTCTGCCGCGACTCCGACGACCTCTACCGGTACCTGACCCAGAGCGCCGGCGCGATCGAGGGGGTCCGGGACATCGAGGTCGTCCCGTCGATGCGGGTCGTCAAGCAGCAGGGCTCGATCATGGACGGCGACCGGCTGCCCGACCCGCTGGCGGAGGCCGGGTAGCCAGACCCTGGCTGGCTGGCCAGTCAGCGTTTACCATGGCCGCATGAGCACCGCCGCCGAGCCCGCCCTCGACGTCGCCACCCGCGTCGCCTACCCCGCGGAGCCGTGGCAGCTCGGCGGCAGCATGTTGATGACGCTGTGGCGGATCCCCGCCGCCGACGTCCGCCGCGAGGCCGGCCCGTACGTCCCCGAGGGCGTCCGCCTGGCCACCGCCGGCCGCCACGCGCTGCTCTTCACCGCGTTCGTCCGCTACACGCCCGGCAGCGTCCTCTCCTACGACGAGCTGCTCGTCGCCGCGCCGGCCACGCGGGGCCGGAAGCCGGTCGCCGTGATCCCGCACATCTGGGTCGACAGCCCCGCGTCGAAGGCCGGCGGGCGCGAGCTCTGGGGCATCCCCAAGGGCCTCGCGGAGTTCGAGCAGACGTGGGAGAACCCGATCGTGGCCCGGGCGTCGGCCGACGGGCGCGAGCTGGCGTCGGTCCGGGCCGCGCAGGGCGTGCGGCTGCCGGGCTGGCGCCGCCTGCCGATGCCGACGGCCCAGCGGCTCGACGGCCACGTCGCGTTCGCCGAGGTCCAGTCCCTCGGCCGCCTGCACCTCGGGTCCGCCGACTGGTCGTTCCCGGACGACTCGCCGCTGGCGTTCATCGGCCGCGGTCGCCCGCTGGTCACGAGCGTCCTGCGGCAGATGACGATCCGCTTCGGGCCGTCGACGCGCACGCCGTCGTAGGGCGCGTCCCGTCGCGGAGCCGACCCTCCGGGAGCACGATCCCGCGCATCGGTCGGCGGAGGTGCCGAAGCCGGCACGTTCCCGGCTTGAGTCGTCACGTCCGGTGCGGGACCATCGCTGCATGACCGACCCGGAGCTGCGCCAGATCGACCGGCGGATCGCCGACACGCTCGAAGAGCTCCGCATCCTCCGGGTGGAGGGCAACGAGCACTGGGCCCGGAGCGACGCCCGGTGGGCCGAGGCCCGGTCGCGCGACGAGGAGCTGTTCACGGAGCTGCGCGCGGTCCGCGAGACGAGCGACGTCCAAACCGCCGAGCTGCGGGCGCTCGGCGAGACGAGCGACCTGCAGACCGCGGAGCTGCGGCGCGTCAGCGAGACCAACCAGATCCAGACCGACGCCCTCCGCGCGCTCCTCGAACGCGACTGACAGGTCACCGGCGACGACCCGTCGGGCGGGTCCCGGAGTCGCCTCGCGACCGCCGCCCGTCAGTACCGCACGCCCTCCCGGCGGTCGGCGACCAGCGCCCGCGGCTGGCGGCGGAGCGCGTGCGGGACCGCGGGCCACGCCGTCCGGACCGCGGTACGCAGCACGCCGAGGGCGGCCTCGTCCAGGAAGGAGCGCTCGACACCGAGCAGGTCCCGCGCCTTTGCCGGCAGCGTCACGCGACCGAGCCACGGGCCGAAGCGGACGGCGGCAGGCCGCAGGCCCGCCCAGACGAGCCGGGGGATCTCGGGGATCGGCGGCGGTTGGTGCTCCACCCGGCGGACGCCGAAGAGCGCGACCGGCGTGGCGTCCAGGACGTCGTCGAGCATCTCGTCCCAGTAGCGCCGGAACGCGCCGTAGTCGCGGGGGACGGGCCGCAGGCTCATGCCGTAGCGCGCGTACCAGGTGATCGACTCCCGGTAGAGCCGCTCCTGCGCGTCCTCGGTCAGCGGGGTGCCGAGCAGGCGTTGGGTCGCGACCTGTCCCTCGAAGAACGTCGCGTGGGCCCAGAAGAACGCCTCGGGGTCCAACGCGCGGTAGCCGCGACCCTCGAGGTCCGTGCCCTTGATGCCCTTGTGGACGTCACGGACCTGCGGGGCGGTGCCGCGCTCCTCGCGGTCGTAGACCACGCCGAGGATCGGGCCCGCCGAGCGCCGGATCCGGTCCATCGGGTTGGCGAAGAAGTCCGAGTGGTCGACCAGGGTCTGCGAGATCACCGGGTGCATGTTCTGCAGCACGCCCGCCCGCTCGGCGAGGAAGAACCCGCGGAGGTCGCCGAAGTAGCGCCACGTCAGGGACTGCGGACCGAGCGGCAGGCCCAGCTCGGCGACCTCCTCGCGGGCCAGCCCGCGGTCGGCGGTCGAGGCGGTGCGGGCCTTCGGCGAGGGAACGGTGGCGCTCATCGGGTGCTCCTGTCGGTCGTGGTGCCGCGGTCGCGTGCCGACGCCGGGACGGCGCGGGCACGCCCGCGGTCGCCGGGGGCCGTCGCCTCGTCGGGCCGGGCCGCGTGCGCGCGCTCGTCGCCCGGCCCGGCCGCATCCCGGACGCCATCGCCCGGCACCGGTCGCCGCCAGAACGCGTACTCCGACGGCCTGACCCGCCGGACCCGCGCCGCGTACTCGCGCATGAAGCCCGGCCAGTTCGTCGTCACGCGGCCGCCCTGCACGCGGTACCAGCTGTTGCAGCGCGTCCAGATCGAACCCTGCAGCCGTTCCTGGACGCGCGCGTCGGAGACCGCCATCACGGTCGGCTCGACGTCCATCGCGTCGGCGTCCTCGGCGTCGAGGCGGCGCAGCGCGTCGACCACGTAGCCCGTCTGCGCCTCGATCATCTCCACGATCGAGCCGACGCCGAGGTTCGTGTTCGGCCCGTAGAGCAGGAACAGGTTCGGGAAGCTCGCCACGGTGATGCCGTGGTGGGCGCGCGGCGCGTCGCCCCAGGTCTCGGTCAGCTCGCGGCCGCCGCGGCCGTGGACCCGCATCGGCGCGACGAACCGCGTCTGGAAGCCCGTCCCCCACACGACCACGTCCGCCTTGCGCTCGCGGCCGTCGGCGGTGACGATCCCGTCCGCGGTCAGGTGGTCGATGTCCTCCACGACGAGGTCGACGTCGTCGCGGCCGAGCGCCGGCAGGTAGTGGCTGGAGAACAGCATCCGCTTGCAGCCCAGCGGGTAGTCCGGGGTCGTCTTCGCGCGCAGCTCGGCGTCGGGGGTCTGCAGGCGCATGAACGCCCTCGAGAAGCCCTCCAGGGCGGCGCGGGCCGGCGGGACGACCGTGAAGCCCGCGATCAGGCCCTCGAGCATCAGCCGCCCGCCCTCGCGGCGGACGGTCTGGGCTCCGGGGACGCGCTCGATCGCCTCGCGGACGACGCGCGGGTAGGGCGCGTTGGTGCGGGGCAGCATGTACGGCGCCGAGCGCTGGTAGACGTCGACGTGGGCCGCCTCCTCCGCGACCGGCGGCACGAACTGCACCGCGCTGGCGCCGGTGCCGATGACGGCCACGCGGCGGCCCCGCAGGTCGACGTCGTGGTCCCACTCGGCGGAGTGGAACATCGGGCCGGCGAAGTCGTCCGCGCCCGGGACGTCCGGGACCATCGGCCGGGTGAGCTGCCCGCAGGCGGGGACGAGGACGTCGGCCTCGAAGGTCCGGCCGTCGGACGCGGTCAGGGTCCACGTGCACGCGGCCTCGTCCCACCGGGCCCCGACGATCTCCGTCCCGAAGCGCACGTCGTCCATCACACCGTGCTCGTGCGCGACCCGGCGCAGGTACGCGTGGACCTCGGCCTGCGGCGAGCACGGGCGCGACCAGTCGCGGCGCTGCGCGAACGAGAACGAGTAGACGTAGGACGGGACGTCGCAGGCGGCTCCCGGGTACGTGTTGCGGGCCCAGACGCCTCCGACGTCGTCGCCGCGCTCGAACAGCGTGATCTCCTCGTGGCCGGCGCGACGCAGCGCGATCGCCATCCCGATGCCGCTGAAGCCCGTGCCGACGATCGCCACGCGACGGGGGCGCGGGCGTCCCTCTGCGGCCGCCCGGCGCCCGAGCCCGGGGAGCAGCCCCGCGCCGGGCAGGCGCGGGAGCGCGTCGAGCGCCGCGCCGCCCGGCACCCGGCCGAGGCCGGGGATCCGCGGGAGGGTCGGGAGCGACGGACCGCTCATCGCGGGGCCTTCGTGGCGGAGCTCGTCATGCTCGCTACGCTAACGCGAGCGTCTGCTCGCCTTCAATTCGCGTTCTGCCATGCTGCATGGAGATGGCCGGAAACCGCCGCAGGAAGCCGCAGCAGGAGCGCTCGCGCCAGACGGTCGAGCGCATCGTCGACGCGGCCGCTCGCGTTCTCGAGCGCGAGGGCGACCGCGCGGCGACGACGAACCGGATCGCCGAGGAGGCCGGCGTCAGCCCCGGCAGCCTCTACCAGTACTTCGAGGACCGCGACGACCTGCTGCTCGCCGTCACCCGCCGCTTCGTCGCCGACTTCGAGGAGCGGGTCGTCCCCGCGCTGCGCGTGGCGGCGCGCGAGGACGTCGTCACCGGGATCGTCACCGTCGTCACGGCGACGCTCGACGCGATGGAGGACCGCGCCCCGCTGCTGCGCGCGCTGATGGCCCGCGTGCCGGGCGACCGCCAGGAGGAGGTCACCCGCGCCCTGCGCGCCCGGGTCACGGACTTCGTCTTCGCGTCGACCGCGCGCCACCGCCCCGACCTGTCGCCGGAGGAGCTCGAGCGCGTCACCTGGATGCTCGTCGAGCTCGCCCAGACCCTGCCGCTGCGCTACGTGCTGGACCGCCCCCCGATCCCGCGCGACGTCTTCGTGCAGGACACCGTCCGGCTGCTGGCGACGCACGCCATGGGGACGACGCCCGGCGGGCCGGCCGGGACCGGATAGGCGGGCGCGGCGGGGCCGGGGTCGTGGTCGTCGCGCCGGGGCCCGTCGTCGGGCGGGGGCGGCTCCGAGCGGCCCGCCCACCGTCAGGCGGCCCGCAGGTCCTCCGCCAGCCGCCCCATGCCGAGCGCCTCGGCGGCGTCGGCGCCGGCGGCCGCGTCCGTCGTCCCGTCGGGGACCGCGTCGACGTCGGGGTGCTGCAGCAGCGCGACCGCGCGGTCGCGGCGGACCTCGGCGGCGTGCTCGCGGAGCGTCGCCGCCAGGCGCGGGGTCAGGCCGTCGCCGTGGCGCGGCTCCTCCGCGGGCTCGCCGTCCGGCCCTTCGGCGCCGGCCGCGCGCAGGACGCCCTCGAGGTCGCCGTGCGCCGCGAGCAGGCGGGCGGCGGTCTTCGCGCCGATCCCCGGGGCGCCCGGGATCCCGTCGGACGGGTCGCCCCGCAGCGCGATCAGGTCGGTCACCTGGTCGGGCCGCACGCCGAGCGCCTCCTGCACCCCCGCGACGTCGACCGTCACGAGCCCCGGCCCGCGGCCGGCGGGCCGACGCACGACGACGCGCTCGCCGACGCAGGCCATCAGGTCGCGGTCCGCGGTGACGACGACGCTGTCGCCCCCGTGCGCCGCACGGGTCGCGGCCAGCGTGGCCATGACGTCGTCGGCCTCGAGGGCGCCCCCGTCGCGGATCGCCCAGCCGAACGCCGCGCAGAGGCCCGGGGCCTGGCTCCAGCGGTGGCGCAGCGCGTCGGGCATCGGGTCGCGGTGCGCGTGGTACGCGGGCAGCAGCGCGGTGCGGTGCGTGGCCTCCTCGGCGCCGAACGCGCAGCAGACCGCGGCCGGGGCGTGCTCCTCGATCTCGGCCAGGATCGTCCGGACCGTCCCGAGCAGCGCGCCGATCGGCTGGCCGTCGGCCCCCTTGATGCTCGACGGCAGCGCGAAGTGCGCGCGGTAGAGCAGCCACGGGACGTCGAACAGGAGCAGCGGGCCGGACACGCGCCCAGGCTACGACACGGGACGCCGGCCGAGACCCGGCCGGCGGCGCCGATCCGTTCAGCCGGCCACGTCCGCGAACCGCGGAGCGCCCTCCTCGAGGGCCACCCGGGCCCCGTTGGCCGCGAAGCTGATCGCGTGGTACCAGCCGCAGAGGAGGAGCAGGTCGAGGAGCTGCTGCTCGGTGAGGAGCTCCGCCAACCGTCCCCAGAGGGCGTCGCCGATCGCGGCCTCGTCGTGGAGCGCGTCGACGGCCTCGATCAGGACCGCGTCCCGGCGGTCGACCCAGCACGGGTCGGCGGCGTCGCCGTGCGTCAGCGAGGCCACCTGAGGGGCCGACAGGCCGGCCCGCCCGGCGAAGAACGCGACGTGCACCCCCCACTCGTACTCGCAGCGGCACCGGGCGCAGGTGCGGTCGATGACGATCTCGCGGTCGCGGAGGGACAGCGACAGGCGATCGCTGAGCTCGTACCCGCCCCAGGGCGTCATCGCGTCGACCGCGGGCAGGTGCTTCGCGAACGTCCGGAAGAGACGGATCGGCGGGACGCGCGGGGGCATCATCGCCCGCAGGCGCCCGTCGATCTCGGGGTCGTACGGCGGATGGAGCGGCTCGATGCGGGGCACGGCGGTCTTGTCCTTTCGGAATCAGAAATCGATCGGGACGGTAGACTTTCGGGAACCGAAATGCAAGGAGCGACGTGAGCACCCCGACGCCCGGGCGCGAGAAGCACGACGAGGAGGACGAGCCGCCGAACAACTTCGTGATCCGGCTGGCCCGGCGGTTCCTGCACACCACGGACACCTACGACGGGGACAAGCTGTTCACCTATCAGGACGGTAAGCGGGTGCTGACCCCGATGCTGCTCGTGATGGTGGCGATCGGCGGCACCGACATCCTGTTCGCGCTGGACTCGATCCCGGCCATCTTCGGGCTCACCCAGAACGTCTACCTGGTCTTCACCGCCACCGCGTTCTCCCTGCTCGGGCTCCGGCAGCTGTACTTCCTGATCGACGGGCTGCTGGACCGGCTGGTCTATCTCTCCTACGGCCTCGCGGCGATCCTCGCGCTGATCGGCGTGAAGCTGGTGCTGCACGCCCTGCACGAGAACAACGTTCCGTTCATCAACGACGGCGAGCCGGTGGATGTCGTCGAGATCCCGACCGCCCTGTCCCTCGCGATCATCATCGGCGTGCTGGTGATCACGGTGGTCGTCTCGCTGCTCAGCCCGAAGGGCCGGGCCCGGACCCACGTCTCCAACGCGCGCCGGCACGCGAACGAGTTCCTCGATGTCGAGAAGGACCCGGCGTACTGCGACGAGATCTTCCACCGGCTGCTGGTCGAGGAGGAGAGCCTGCGGCAGCTGCCGGAGCGGTACCGGGCCCGGATCCGCCAGGAGTCCGAGCTGATGGACCTGCTCCGCCGGGCCCACCAGGTGCACGCGGAGCGGGTCGCCGACGGGCGCTGTTTCGCCCCGTCGAGGACCTGATCGGTCAGCGGCGCGGGCCGGGCTCGCCGTCGGTCGGGGAGAGATAGTCGGTCGGGGAGAGATAGCTGGAGAGGTTGGTGGTCTGACCACCCTCCTCCGGAGCGCCGGAGACCAGGCTCGCCACCCGGGCCGCCAGACTCGCCGCGCGCGACGCCAGGTCCGGCTCGGCGTAACGGCTGTCCTGCTCGGCGCGAATGGCCTGCTCGGCGCGGAGCGCGTCGGCCGCCAGACC